>QNVD01000274.1 GCA_004347925.1 Hadesarchaea archaeon | reverse complement strand
GGGGAGGGAGGAAACGGAGAGGGTGCTGGAGGAGCTATGCCCGCGCGGCTTCCCCCGGGGGGAGAGGGAGAGGGAGGTGGTGCTGAGGCAGCTGGAGAGGGGGAGGCTCCCGCTCTCCAGCAGCTGCGGCAGGGTGCTGGACGCGGTGGCGTGCGTGCTGGGGATATGCTGGGAGAGGACCTACGAGGGGGAGCCGGCCATGAAGCTGGAGGCGGTGGCGGGGGAGGGGGACCCGGAGGCCCTGCGCCTGCCCTGCAGGATCCTCTCCTCGGGGGGAAGGCTGCTGGTGGACACCTCCCTCCTCCTGAGGGGGGTGGTGGAGGCGGTGCGCTCCGGGGCCCCGGTGAGACACGTGGCGGCCTCCGCCCAGAGGACCCTGGCCAGGGCCCTGGCGGACCTGGCCTGCCGGGTGGCGGAGGAGAGGGGGATAGGGGTGGTGGGGGCCTCGGGAGGGGTCTTCTGCAACAGGGCCTTCCTGGCGGAGGCGAGGAAGGAGGTGGAGGGGAGGGGTCTCAGGTTCCTCAGGCACAGGCTCCTCCCCCCGGGGGACGGGGGAATCTCCGTGGGCCAGGCCCTGCACGCGGCCTCCCTGGGTTAGCTCAGGCGGACTTCAGGGGGCTGGGACCCAGCTCCTTCAGCTTCTGGGTCATCTCCTCTATGACCCTGGCGAACTTCTCCCCCTCGGAGGCCGAGATCCACTCCAGCCTGAGGCGCTCGGGCTCCAGGCCCAGCTGCTCCAGGAGCTTCCTCAGCAGGAGGACCCTGCGCTCCGCCTTGAAGTTGCCGGAGGTGTAGTGGCAGTCGGTGGGGGTGTGGCAGCCCGCCACCAGCACCCCGTCGGCCCCGTACCTGAAGGCCTCCAGGACGAAGACCGGATCCAGCCTCCCGCTGCACATGATCCTCACTATCCTGGCCGTGGGCGGGTACTGGAGCCTCCTCAGGCCCGCCTGGTCCGCCCCAGCGTAGGAGCACCAGTTGCAGCAGAAGGCCACGATCTTGGGCTGGAACTCGCTCATGTTCCCACCAGGATGCCCCTCACCTGCGCCCTGATCTGCTCGTCCGTGAAGTGCTGGGTGGTGATGGCCGCCGTCGGGCAGGAGGAGGCGCAGAGGCCGCACCCCTTGCAGGACACCTCGTCCACCTTCGCCACGAACTTGCCCTCCCCCTTCTCCTCCATCTTGATGGCGTCGAAGGGACAGACGGAGACGCAAACCCTGCACCCGCTGCAGAGGTCCTCGTTCACCTTGGCCACGATGGGCTCCTTCACGATCTCCCCGGCCGAGAGGAAGCCCATCACCTTGGAGGCCGCCCCCATGGCCTCCGAGGTGGCGTCGTGGATGTCCATGGGGCCCAGGCAGCTCCCCGCCACGAAGATCCCGTCGGTGAGGGTCTCCACGGGCCTGAGCTTCTCGTGGGCCTCCAGCAGGAAGCCGTCGTGTCCCCTGGAGAGCTTCAGGAGCTTCGCCACCTTCTCTATGTCCGGGGAGGGCACCAGCCCTATGGCCAGCACCACCAGGTCGGCGTTCACCTCGTAGAGGGTCTCGGTGGTGGTGTCGAACACGTTGAAGCTGAGGGTCCCGTCGGGCTTCTGCTTCACCTCGGACGGGAGCCCCCTTATGAACTTCACCCCCATGTCCCTCACCCTCCTGTAGAACTCCTCGAAGCCCTTGCCCACCGTGCGCATGTCGTTGTAGCACACGTAGATGTCTATGTCCTTGCTCACGTACTCCTTCAGCAGGGCGGCGTGCTTCAGGGTGGCGGTGCAGCCTATCCTGCAGCAGTAGGGGTTGTACTTCTCATCCCTGCTACCCACGCACTGGATGAAGGCCACCACCTTGGGGGTCTCCCCCGTCACCGGGTTCACCACCTTCCCACCGGTGGGGCCGTCGGAGTTGATCATCCTCTCGAACTCCATGCTGGTGATGACGTTCTTGTACAGCCCGTAGCCCAGCTGCGGGACCCTCCTGGCGTCGAAGACCTCGCTCCCCACCGCCAGCAGGATGGCCCCGGCCTCCACCTCCAGCACCTCGAGCTTCTGGTTCCAGTTTATGGCCTTGGCCTTGCACACCTCCACGCACTTCCCGCACACCGGCTTCCCGGGCTTGCTGTGCTTCAGGTAGAGGCAGTGCTCCCCGTCCACCGTGGCCACCCTGGGGACGGCCTCGGGGAAGGGTATGTAGATGGCCGTCCTCTTGTCCATCCCCATGTTCCACTCGTTGGGGACCTTCACCGGGCACACCGTCGTGCAGTCCCTGCACCCGGTGCAGAGGGCGGGGTCCACGTACCTGGGCTTCTTCAGGATCTTCACCTTGAAGTTGCCAGCCGAGCCGCTGACCTCCTGGAGCTCGGAGTAGGTGAGGAGGGTGATGTTCTTGTGGGACTCCACCTCCGCCATCCTGGGGGTGAGGATGCAGGAGGCGCAGTCCAGGGAGGGGAAGACCTTGGAGAACTTGGCCATCCTCCCCCCTATGGTGGGGGACTTCTCCACCAGGAAGACCCTGTATCCCCCGTAGGCCAGCTCCAGGGAGGCGATGATCCCCGCCACCCCTCCCCCCACCACCACCACGTTCTTGTTGATCTTCTCCACGATGGGGGAGAGCTCGGTCAGGCGCTTCGCCCTGGCTATTCCCCCCCTGACCAGGTCTATGGCCTTCTCGGTGGCCTCCTTGGGGCTGTCCTTGTGGACCCAGGAGCACTGCTCCCTGGCGTTCACCCTCTCCAGCAGGTAGGGGTTCAGGCCCGCCTCCTGGAGCACCTCCATGAAGTGGGGCTGGTGCATGTTCAGGGTGCAGGCGGCTATCACCACGCGGTTGAGGTTCTTCTCCTTTATCACCTCCTTTATCCTCTTCCCGGCGGGGGAGGAGCACCAGTGCTCGTCCACCTCCACCGCCACCACTCCGTCTATCTTCTCCACCGCCCTCTTCACCGCCTCAAGGTCCACGAAATCGGAGATGTTGCCTCCGCACTTGCACAGAAAAACACCCACCCTGGGGGTACCCGCCGGCATAACGAATAAGGTAATTGAAGAGATATTTAAGAATTGTGGTAAAGGGCCAAAAAGAGGCCCAGGTGGAGAACCGAGCGTGAGGAGAATCATCCTGGCTTCCGGGAAGGGAGGGGTGGGACGCACCACCCTCACGGCCAACCTAGCCCTGGCCCTGGCCAAGAGGGGGAGGAGCACCCTGCTGGTGGACGCCTGCCTCTCCTCCCCCAACCTCGCCCTCCTCTTCAAGCTGGAGAAGGCCCCCTACACCCTCAACGACGTGCTCAGGGGGGAGATCCCCCTCTCCGACGCCATCTACGAGGGACCCCACGGGCTGCGCCTCGTCCCCTCCAGGGTCTCGGAGACCGCGGACAGGGTGGACCTCTCCAGGCTCCCCTCCGCCCTGGAGGGGCTGGGGGAGAGGGTGGAGTTCCTGCTGCTGGACACCCCGGGGGGGCTCAGGAGGGAGACCGTGGCCGCGCTGAGGGCGGGCCAGGAGATCCTCCTGCTGACCCTCCCGGAGATCACCTCCCTCTCCGACACCATGCGCACCAAGGTCCTGCTGGAGTTCCTGGGCTTCAGGCCGCTGGGGGTGGTGCTGAACAGGGTGAGGGGGAAGGACTATGAGTTCCCCCCAGGGGAGATAAGGCGCCTCCTCGACCTCCCCATCGTGGGGGAGGTGCCGGAGGACCTGAGCGTGAGGAAGGCCTGGAGGAAGGGGGAGCCCGTGGTGGAGCTCTACCCCCGCTCCCCGGCCTCCCAGGCCCTCATGGAGCTGGCCCGCAGGCTGGAGAGGAGGGCTAGCTAGCGGACTCCTCGAAGTGCTCCAGGAGGGCCCTCCTGTACCTGGAGAGGAGGAGGTCCCTGCTGCGCTCCAGGTTCTTCACCCTCTTCTCCACCCTCCCCACGAAGTAGAGGACCATCAGCAGGGGGGCGGCGGCCGCCACGGCCAGGAGGGGAAGGGCCTGGGGAACCCCCGCCAGCAGGGAGGGCTCGTAGAGGATGACCAGTAGAAAGAAGAGGGAGACCCCCAGGATCCAGGAGAGGAAGCTGAGCTTCCAGAGCTGCTTGGTGTACCCCCACTCGAAGCGGGAGAGACGCTGGAGCTCCCTCTCCGTCACCTCCAGCCTTCGGCGGAGTTCCAGGACCTCCTCCTTCACCATCCTCCCCAAGAAGAACTAAACCCCTGGGGCTATAAAGGGGCGGCGGGCTGCGGCCTCCTCCTCAGGAGGGCCTCGGCGATCCTCTCCAGGGCCCTGGAGGCGGGGGACCTGGGGGCCTCCAAGACCAGGGGCTTTCCGCTGGCCAGGGCCTTACCCACCTCCTCGTCCTCGGGCACGGTCCCCAGGACGGGCACCTCCAGCAGGGACTCTATCTCCTCCAGGGGGAGGTCCGTCTCCCTTCCCACCACCCTGTTGACCACCATCCCCAGGAGGCCCACCCGGAACCTCCCCGCCAGCTTCTTCACCTTCATGGCCTCCGCCACGGACAGGGGATCGGGGTTGATCACCAGCACCAGCTGGGGGGAGGCGGTGAGGGCGGCCAGGAAGTCCTCCTCGAAGCCCGAGGGGCAGTCCACCAGCACGTAGTCCGCCCTCCTGGAGAGCTTCCCCACCACCCCCTTCAGGCGGTCCAGCCTGATCTGTCCCAGCTCCTTCAGGGAGAGTCCCCCCTGCAGCACCTCCAGCCTGGGGAGGACCTGATGGAGGGCCTCCTCCACCCCCGCCTTCCCCGCCAGCACGTCGTGGAGGGTGAACCTCTCCTCCAGGCCGAAGAGCAGGCCCAGGTTGGACATCATCACATCCGCGTCCAGGGCTATCACCCTCTTCCCCCTCTTGGCCAGGCAGACGCTCAGGTTGGCTACCACCATGGTCTTCCCCGTTCCCCCCTTGCCGGAGGCGAAGGAGATCACGCGAGCCATCACTCCCCTCCTCCTCCGGCGCTAAAAAAGAGGTGGGGGGAGAATCCGCCTCCCTCCCGGCCCCCCAGGCTTCCGGGCCCGGGAAAAGCTTAATACGGCCCCTTTTATTATTTTTAAAGGTGGAAAAAATGGTAGGAAGAAAGGGACAGGGCGCCATCGAGTACCTGCTGATCTTGGCCGCCGTGCTCATCGTGGTGGCGGGAGCCGTGTACTACGTCACCAGGACCGGAGGCTTCCCCACCATGACCATGACCGCCTCCATCGACAACGAAAACAACGTAATCCTAACCGTGATGGGACCGAGCGGTACCATAAAGGTCGGCGACTGGGAGTACCGCGGAAAGACCGCCGCAGGGACCACCAGCTGGACGGCTGGCCCGGGAGAGCTGAGCGAGGGAGCAAGCATCACCCTCACCGCACTGAAGGGCCAGCTGGCAGTAGGGGACAAGGTGCAGATCAAGCACAAACCCTCCGGCCACGTATACGATGTGCCCATAGCTCAGGGTTGACCTCCTCTTTCTCTCTTTTTTTTATCCTTCCTAGCCCAGCCCCCACTGCCAACTTTTTAATCCCCGGCCGCGGGGAGTAGGAGGTGGTGGGATGTCGCTGGTGGGCAAGAGGGTCAGGCTGGAGAGGATCATCGACCGCCGGACCAAGAGGACGGTCATCGTGCCCATGGACCACGGGCTCAGCATGGGGCTCCTCCAGGGCCTGGAGAACATGGAGGAGATCATCGACAAGGTGGCCAGGGGAGGGGCCAACGCGGTGGTCCTGCACAAGGGGATAGTGAGGGCGGGGCACAGGGGATACGGGAGGGACATAGGGCTCATCGTCCACCTCAGCGGGAGCACCTCCCTGGGGCCGGACCCCAACTGCAAGGTTCCTGTGGCCACGGTGGAGGAGGCCATAAGGCTGGGGGCCGACGGGGTCTCCGTCCACATCAACGTGGGAGCGGAGAACGAGCTGCAGCAGCTCTCCCACCTGGGGGAGGTGGCCAGGAAGTGCGAGCTCTGGGGGATGCCCCTCTTCGCCATGATGTACCCCAGGGGGCCGAGGGTGAAGAGCGAGCACGACCCCTCGGCCGTGGCCCACGCGGCCAGGGTGGGGGCGGAGCTCGGGGCCGACATCGTGAAGACCGTCTACACGGGCGACGTGGACTCCTTCCGCAGGGTGGTGAGGGGGTGCCCGGTTCCCGTGGTGATAGCGGGGGGGCCGAAGCTGGAGACGGACACGGACGTGCTCAGGCTGGCCAGGGATGCCGTGGAGGCCGGGGCCATAGGAGTCTCCATAGGGAGGAACGTCTTCCAGCACCCCAACCCGGTGGGGATGGTGAGGGCCCTGTGCAGGATCGTGCACGAGAACTGGTCGGTGGAGGAGGCCCAGGAAGAACTGAAGCGGTGAGGGTTTGAGCCGCAAGCTCTTCTGGGTCAGGGTGGAGAGGGGGGGGAAGGTGGACCCCGCCCTCCTCTCGGCCGCCCTGGAGGCCGGGGCGGAGGCCCTCTGGGTCCCGGGGGGGGAGGCGGAGAGGGTAAGGGAGAGG
>QNVD01000273.1 GCA_004347925.1 Hadesarchaea archaeon | reverse complement strand
ATGCTGTATCTGGGGTTGACCCTAGTGGCTATAGCGCTGATAGCGGCAGCCGCTGTCTCAATCTCCAGACGGCACGAGGAACAGCAACAGGGAGAGGCCTACACCACGGTTCAGGACATGGTTGGAAGAACCGTCCAATTGCCCAAGAACGTCCAGAGGGTCGCCACCACGGTCCCAGACACTCTTAGGCTTGTGGTGATGCTGGGTGCCACTGACAGAGTGGTCGGCATCACCTCGTACGTCGACATGGGGTATGCCAGCAAAATGGAGGACGTGCTAGCTCATCCGGAGCTACTCGATCCCTCAATCGGAAGGGTCGGGGCGGGTCAAGAGATAAACATCGAAAAGATAGCCGAGATCAAGCCTGACGTGGTCTTCTTGTACGCGCCGTACTCCAATCTTGCGGATCAAATCGAGCAGGGGGCGAAGGTGCCGGTTGTGTGCGTGAGCGCTGGAACGAATCCCCAAGAGTTCTACACGGCGCTGAGGCTAGTCGGAAAGGTCCTCGGCAAGGAGGCTCAGGCGGAGAAGGTAATCGCGTACTTCGAGGCCAAGATTCAGGACGTAACAAAGAGGATCCCGAAGGGTCAAAGCCCTCCGCGGGTCTATCTTGCGAACTGGGCCTACCGGCAAGGTGTCGGATGGACTTCGAGCCAGTACTGGCCGCTCGAAGCAGCCGGAGGGGTTAACGTGGCGAAAGAGGTCGAAAACCGCTTCAACGCCACATACTTCGAGGTGAGCAGGGAGCAGATCGTCCAGTGGGATCCAGATGTGATATTCATCCACGGCTACAAGGGCCGCTCCGCGGCGGAGGAGATACTGAGCGACCCCGCACTGAAGTCCGTTAGAGCTGTCAAGGAGGGGAAGGTCTATGGGGTCTGCGGCCCGTACATAGGCTACGATCCCAAGATGTGGATCGTTGACATGTACCACATAGGCAAGACGCTCTATCCCGAAAACTTCAAAGACGTTGATGTTGTGAAAGTAGGCGAGGGGGTCTTCAAGTTCTTCTACGGCGACAACGGGCCCTCAGTCTTCCACCAAGTCCTCACCAACAGAGGACTCTACCTCTCTCCTGAACTCGACTTCTCGCAGAAATAGATGACCCCCTTGACCTACTCCGCGGTTGCTCAGTACAAAAGGCTATCTCGCAAAAGGTTCATAATTATTCTTTCGCTTTTTTTCAGCTTGATCTTGGCCTTCATGGCATCGCTCTGCACGGGCTCGGCACACGTTCCCCCCCTCAAGGCGATCGCAACGCTCCTGGGGAGGGAGAGCGACTTTGACACAATCATCTGGGAAATAAGGCTGCCTAGGGCGCTTGTGGCGGTCTTCGCCGGGGCCGGATTGGCGCTTGCCGGTGCCGTTACGCAGGCCTCCGTAAGGAACCCGATGGCCTCGCCCTTCACGCTAGGGATATCTTCGGCCTCAGGGTTTGGGGCTGCGCTGGCCATCGTGCTCGGCGCGGGGCGCTTCATAAGGACCTACCTTGGAGGGGTTACCGTCTCTTCCTACTTCCTACTCATAATAAGCTCCTTCCTCTTCTCCCTGCTTGCGACCTTCATAATTTTCTTTCTCGCAAGGTTTAAGGGGGCCACTCCCGAGACGATAGTCTTGACTGGGATAGCTATTTCTTTCTTATTTTCCGCTCTCACATCCTTTACGCAGTACTTTGGAACCACGGAGCAGGTCGCATCCATCGTTTTCTGGCTTTTCGGTAGCCTCTCCAAGGCATCCTGGAACGCGTTCTGGGCAATATTCTCGGTGTCCGTGGTGGCCCTGGCCATCTTCTGGAGATGGAGCTACAAATACAACGCGCTGCTCTTGGACGATGAGTTTGCGAGGAATTTGGGCGTGAACCCTGAGACCCTGCGTCTGGCTAGCATGGTCCTAGCGTCACTCGTCACCGCAACGATCGTTTCCTTCTTGGGCATTATAGCCTTCGTGTGCCTAGCGGCACCTCACATCGCGAGAATGATTGTGGGATCCGAGCACAGGTACCTCATCCCCGCATCGGCGCTGGTTGGCGCGAACATATTGGTGCTCTCCGACATTGCGTCGAGAATGCTTTTGCCGCCGGTAATTATCCCCGTAGGGATCATCACGTCTTTCCTCGGTGCACCCGTGTTGCTTTATTTGATACTGGGAAAGAAGAGGCATTGGTATTAGGGGGAATTATGTTGGAAGGGTTGAAAATAGAAAACCTGTCTGCTGGCTACGGCAACAGGGAGATTCTGAAAGACGTGAGCTTGGAGGCGCCCGAGGGGGAGTTGGTCTTCTTGCTAGGCCCCAACGGTGCGGGCAAGTCCACGCTCCTCAAATGCGCGGCGGGGCTCCTCAGGCCCAGAAGCGGGAGGCTGCTTTTGAGGGGCAGGGACATTAGGGAGGCTAGCTCCAGGGAGCTTTCGAGGCTGGTGGGGTACGTCCCACAGAGCATGCGGCCCGCCTTTTCAACAACGGTTTTTGAAGCAATACTCACGTCGCGGCTCCCGTACATCAGCTGGGGTCCAAGCAAAGCAGACCTCGAGAGGACCGAAGAGGTCATCAGGGAGTTGGGTCTGGAAGAGCTGGCGTTCCGATACATAAATGAGCTCAGCGGGGGGGAGTGGCAGAAGGTGGTCTTGGCGATGGCCCTCGTCAAGGAGCCCATCTTGCTGCTTTTGGACGAGCCCACGAGCAATCTTGACCTCAAGCATCAAGTGGAGGCGATGAGAATTCTCCGCGATCTCGTCAAAGGCAAGAGCTTGAGCGCCGTAATCACTACCCACGACATAAACTTGGCATCCAAGTACGCGGACATCATTGTGCTGATGAAAAACGGTCGAATCCACGCGATTGGCGAGCCGCACCGCCTTCTAGACGGGGAGACTATCCGGGAGGTGTATGGTGTCAAGGTTGAAGTGATTCGGGGTGCTTCTTTGTTCGTGTCCCCTGCCTAGAGCTTCCCCTTCCTCTTCAGCCCGCCAGGAGCTGGGAGAGCTAGGCCCGCCTGATGCCCGAGAGCCGAGTCCAATAGCTCACCCGCCTTCCGCCTCCTCCACCATCCTCCTCAGGGCCCTGAGCGTCCGGGGGCTGAACTTCCCCGCCCAGCACCTCTCCCCCGGCTCGTAGCGGAGGCCCAGGGCCCTGAGCCGCTCGGAGTGCAGGAAGGTCCAGCCCCTCACCCGGATGAAACCCTCCCTGCGGGAGTACTCCACCCTAAGCCTGTGGAAGCCGGAGGGGGGCTGGGACCTGTCCAGGTTAACCACGGGAAGCCCGGACTCCCGGGAGAGCCTGGAGGCCAGCTCCCGCAGGGCGGGGGCCAGCCCCGGCACCCTCCTCTCTGCCTCCCGGACCACCCGGCTCCACGTGGTCCGGCCCCAGGTCCGGAAGCTCCCGGGCCGGGAGAGGATGACCCCTCCCGGGACCCGGTAGAGAGCCGACCAGGAGCCCACGTCCATCAGGTAGACCTCCTCGGTGACCCGCAGGACCCTGGGGTCCCGCGGAGAGGCCTCCACACCTCTCACTCCTTTTTCTCCTTAATCTCAACCGGGAAGGGCGGGGCGGAACTCTGGGTCTTAGGTCAGGTTAGCCGAGCAGGAACCGGGCAAGGACCACGCCCGGATTTTGCCCGGATCCTGCCAAGATCTGAGTGATAGATTTAGAGGATAGAAGTCCCCTCTCCCCCCGCACATCTTGGTGCCCTTCAGTTAGCAAGCTCATCCAAGTCCAACGGCCGCTGCGTAAATCAGGGGCACGTGCCCGGACGGTGGTGGGCCTCCGGTGAACGCCTCACGCCGGGCATCCTCTCAGGATTTCCGTGACCACGTCGGCTCTACCGAAGCTGGAGGCCAAGACTATTACCTGCGATCCGTTGCTCCTTATTGTAGGGCGCCCAGCCCACTTACCTCCTCGAACTCCGGCACCCTTCCGCTCACATCAGCCCTCTTCCCCTGGAGTGTGGGTGCGGGGGTAAAAGGCTCTTCCACGCTCACCGCTTTTCGAACCTTTCCTCCACTTCCTTGCGCCATCCCTTGGCCCTCTCGTAGAACTCCTTCCTCAGCTCCGGAGGAACGAAGTGGTAAACCATGGCATCGAGGGCGGAGAGCACTCCCAGGTGGGTGCCCACTATCCTCTCCCTCACCCTTCTGTCCCTGGTCAGGCCGAGGGAGGAGGAGGTGAGCCAGGTCAGCCTGAGGAGGGCGCTGTACAGCCCTCCCTGAAGCTCCCCTATCTCCTCGCTTACCTCCAGCCACTCCTCCCTCTGGGGGAAGTCCTGGAAAGATTCGGTCAGCTCCAGGGTAACCGCAATCCCGTAGTCCGGAGGTAGGCCGAAGACCTCCCTGAAGATCCTCTCGGTCACCTCGGCAGCTTCCTCCACCCCCATCCTCCTGCCGTAGCTCTCCAGCACCTCGGAGTCGCTGGAGAACCCCATCGCCTCCAGCTTCCTCACCTCCGCCTCGCCCAGCCTGTTACCCGCCACGGGAACGTCACAGAAGACCTCCTCCCCACCCGCATCTCCCACGAACTGCACGAACCTCTTCTCAGTGGGTTCCCCGAAGATCAGGAAGTTTCCCCTCCCCCCCTCCCGGGTGATCCTGAGGAGATTCTCCCTGAAGATCTCCTTCCTCTCTTCCTCTTTCATGCCTTCCGATGGTCCTTTCCCCGGGCCGTATCTATTAAGCCCGCGTACTTGTCAACCCCCGGGCCCCATATAAATAACCTAAGGCACCGAATTCGGTCGAGGCCCCTCTTGCCCTAGGGGATGGAGAGAGGACGAGAATCCTCCACCAGCACCCTCCCCCAGTCCTCCAGCACCCTGATCCTAAGGGTCCTCCGACCCGGGAGGGAGAGGAATTCCCTCTCCCATCCCCATTCCCCTCTGCCGGGCTCCAGCCAGTTGTCCACCTCCCTGCCGGTGAGGGGGGTGTTGTCGAGCAGGAGCTCCACGGCCCTGACGTAGCAGGGGAGGTCCCCCTTGTTCAGGAGCTCCACCCCTACGCGCCGCAGCACGAAGTAGTTCAGGCTGCGGTTCTCCAGCAACCTCTCCCTGTCCGCCCAGGGGTACTCCCTCAGCAGGTTCTCCACCGCCTCGTTCACCACCTCCTCCGGATCCCTCCCCGGGTACTGCTCCCTGGCCCAGCTCAGCAGGTTGTCCCAGGGCAGGCTCTCCCCCCTCCACTCCAGCCGAACCTCCCCCACCTCCACCCCCGGCCCGGAGAAGGTGAGCCTGTTCTCCGCTATCCTCCTCCCCCTGTGAAGGAAGAGGAGCCTGTAGGTTCCCCCCTGGGGGGAAACCCCCTTGGGGGAGAAAAGTAGGGAAACGGGGGAAGCTCCCTTCCGGAGGAGGGCGTTGTCCAGCTCCCCCCCTCCCGGACCCAGGAGGTGGACCTCCACCTCCCCGCGGGTGGAGTAGAAGAGCTCCAGCCTCAGGTTCTCCCCCGTGAGGAGGCCGCAACCCAGAAGCCTGAAACCGGGTCCCCTCTCCCTCAGAACCCACCAGGCACAGAGGAGGAGAAGGAAGAGGACCGCCAGGGGGAGAATCCTCCTTTCCATCCTTTCCCCTTCAGAGGCTGCCTTAAAGAAAATAAACCGTCCTCTACTTATCTCCCTTCTACCCAGAGAATTGGTGTCCGAGGAGTTCGAGGGAGAACCTGGGGTGGTGGAGCTCTCCCCGGGGGTCTACGCCTACCTCCAGCCCAGGGGGGAGTGGTTCGTGAACAACGCCGGCTTCCTGGTGGGAAAGAGGGAGGNGGNGGTGATCGACTCCCTGGCGAGCGTCAGGAGGGCGGAGAGGTTCCTGGCGGAAATGCGCAGGATCACGGACCTACCCATCCGATACCTGGTGAACACCCACGCCCATCCCGACCACCTCTGGACCAACCACCTCTTCCAGCCCTCCCTCACCATCTGCCACTCCCGCTGCCGGGAGGAGACGGTGAGGGAGAGGGAGGTGGATCCAAGCCTCTACCTGGCCCTCTTCCCCGAGCTGGAGGTGGAGGGGGTGAGGGTGGTGCCACAGGACCTGGCCTTCGAGGGAAGCCTCACCCTGTACCAGGAGACGGAGGAGGGGGAGAGGGAGATAAGGATGGTTCACCCCGGACCCGCCCACACCTCCGGCGACCTCTTCCTCCACCTGCCCTCCGAGGGGGTGGTTTTCTGCGGCGACCTCCTCTTCTCCCCTCCCTGCACCCCCTTCGTCCTGATGGGTTCGGTGAGGGGCTCCCTGAGGGCCCTTGAGCTCCTGAGGTCCCTGAGGGCCAGGGTGTACGTGCCCGGCCACGGTCCCCTGAGCTGGGGGGAGGGGGCCCTGGAGAAAGCGGAGGGATACCTGAGGAGGATCTGGGAGGAGGCGGAGAAGGGGATCAGGGAGGGAAAAACCGTGGAGGAGGTGGCGGGGGAAATGGAGCTGGGGGAGTACGGGAGATGGAGGGAGGGGGAGAGGCTGGTGGGGAACCTGGAGAGGGCCTACCGGGAGCTGAGGGGG
>QNVD01000272.1 GCA_004347925.1 Hadesarchaea archaeon | reverse complement strand
AGCTGGCCATAACCTGCCTGGACAGGCTCTTCAGGGGCTGCGCAGGGGCCAGGAGGTGGGAGGAGCTGACCGAGGAGGCCAGGAGCTTCGTCAGGAGGGTGGAGGAGGCCACGGGGGTTCCCGTGACCCTCCTCTCCACGGGGGAGGGAATAGAGGACGTGATCGATCTCAGCAGGGGCAGACTTTGAGGAGGCTGGTGGTGGCGGTAACGGGGACCCCTGGAACGGGGAAGTCCTCCTTCTCCTCCCGGCTGGCCCGGGAGCTGGGGGCCAGGCTGGTGAGGCTCAACGAGCTCATAGAGGAAGAGGGGGCCTACACCCTGGACCGGGACGGGACCAAGGTGGCCGAGCTGGGAAAGGTGGAAAGGGCCTTCCGCAGGATCCTGAGGGAGTCGGAGGGGCCGCTGGTGGTGGAGGGGCACCTCTCCCACCTCCTCCCCACCCGGTTCCTCTCCCACGTGGTGGTGCTCAGGACCCGCCCCCGCGTGCTGGAGAGGAGGCTGAGGAGGAGGGGCTACCCCCCGGAGAAGGTCAGGGACAACGTGGAGGCGGAGGCCCTGGACCTCATCCTCTGGGAGGCCGTGGAAAGGCACGGGGAGAAGGTTTATGAGATAGACACCACGGGGAGGGGGAACCCCGTTCGCCTCTTCCTGCAGGCCCTGAGGGAGGGAAGGAGGCTTCCCCCGGGAAGGGTGAGGTGGCTGAGGGAGTACGTGGACTCGGTCACCCGAGCCCCTGGGAGAGGCGAGCGCTCAGCTCCCACCTGATCCCGCCCCCCTCCTCCACCCTCCTCACCCTCCCCTCCTCCTCCAAATACCTCAGGTGGGCCAGCGCCTCCCCCGTGGCGAACCACCTCTGGATGGGGGGAAAGCTCTCCCAGGGGCCCTCCAGGTCCCAGGTCATCTCCGAGGCCAGCTCGTAGGCGGTCTTCCTCCCCTCCTCCAGCAGGGAGAGGACCTCCTCCGCCCTCAGGCGGTGGTGCAGCTTGAGCTCCTCCACCCTGGCCCGGTGGTCCCGGAAGGGCCTGCGGTGCCCGGGCAGGACGAGCTCCACGTCCAGGGAGGCGGTCCTCTCCAGGCTCCTCAGGTAATCCCCCAGCGGGTTCTCCTCCTCCGAGAGGGGGGAGAGGTTGGGGGTGATGTCACCCAGGAGGTGGTCCCCGGAGAGGAGGAGCCTGCGGCGGGGCTCGTACAGGCAGAGGTGCCCCCTGGTGTGGCCTGGTGTCTCCACGCAGGTGAAGGAGAACTCCCCCACCTCTATCCTGCTACCCTCCCCCACGAAGGTGAAGGGGGGAAGGGCGCTTGGCCCGTAGAGGCGGCCGGGATGGGTCTGCATCATCCTCAGGAGCTCTTCGTCCGGGATGCCGGTCAGGAGGATCACCCCTCCCATCCTCTCCCAGGAGGAGAGGAGCTCGGCCTCCGGTCGGTTGAAGTAAACCAGGGAGTCCCCGGAGCGCAGGGAGGAGACCAGGCCCAGGTGATCGGCGTGGAGGTGGGTGATGAAGAAGTCCGCCCTGCGGGGGTCCACCCCCAGCTCCCGCAGCTCCCTGAGGAGGACGGAGGCGCACTCCTCCCGGTTCATCCCCGTGTCCACGATCAGGTCCCTCCCCTCCCCCCTCACCACGTAGGAGTTGACCGACCTCAGGGGATTGCGGGGGAGGGGCACCTCCACCCTGTAGAGGCCTGGCAGGATCTCCTCCATCCCCCACCCTCCGCCGGTGGGGTATTTAACGACCCTCCCGCGGACCGAAACCCGGGGAGACCCTTTTCCCGCCTCAGGGAAGGGGAAGGGGCTCCCTGGGGGGAAAGAGGGGGAAAAAGGTATTGATGCCGGGAAGTGGAGTCAACGAGAGGGGAAGGGAGAAAAGAAGGGAGCGTTCCCGCCCCCAAACCCTCCAGGCGGACGGAAAGGAACCTCTCCTTCCCCAGAGGGGGAGAAAACCCGCCCTTTGTCCCTCCTCCCTCGCCCCCTCGATACCTTTATAAGGGGCCTTCCCTCCCCCTTCTTTTGATGTGGGTTCTCCGGACCACCCTGCTGCTGGGAGCCATGACCGGGCTCCTGCTGGCCGTGGGGTACGCCCTGGCCTACGTGGCAGGCCTCCCCTTCCTTCCCACCCTCACGGGGGCCTTCGTGCTGGCCATGCTGATGAACCTGATCATGTTCTTCTACGCGGACAGGTGGGTGCTCAGGATGTACCGGGCCAAGGTGGTGAGCGAGGAGGAGCAACCCGTTCTCCACCGCATCGTCGCCCGCCTTTCGGAGAGGGCGGGGCTACCCAGGCCGAGGGTGGCGGTGGTTCCCCTGGACGTCCCCAACGCCTTCGCCACCGGCCGGAACCCCAGGAACGCGGTGGTGGCGGTGACCAGGGGGGCCATGGAGGTGCTGAGGGAGGAGGAGCTGGAGGGGGTGATAGGGCACGAGCTGGCCCACATCAAGAACCGCGACATGCTGGTGAGCACCCTGGCCGCCATCGTGGCCGGGGCCATCTCCTACCTGGCCCTGGTGGGCAGGCTCCAGCTCTTCTACGGGGGAGGAGACAGGAGGAGCGGGTCCAGCACCCTCCTCCTCCTGCTGGCCCTCATCCTGGTTCCCCTGGCGGCGCTCATGATAAGGCTGGCCGTGTCCAGGACCAGGGAGTACGGGGCGGACGAGGAGGGGGCCAGGATCTCGGGCAAGCCCCTGGCCCTGGCCAGCGCCCTGAGGAGGCTGGAGGAGTACTCCCGCTCCGAGAGGATGACCCACGGCAACCCCTCCACCTCCAACCTCTTCATCGTCAACCCCTTCAGGGGAAGCTCCCTGCTGGAGCTCTTCTCCACCCATCCCTCCACCGAGAAGAGGATCCAGAGGCTGGAGGCCCTGGCCGGGAAGTGAGGCTCAGGCCATCAGGTGGAGCAGGAAGACCAGGAGGATGGAGCCCACGGAGAAGCCCACCACCGCTTTGGGGGAAACCTTTATCCCCGAGCCCTCCTCGGAGAAGTACCTCATCAGGCCCGCACCGCTGGGCGGCAGCCTCTCTTCCCTCCTGCGCATCGCCCCTTCTTCCCCCTCCACCTTTTAATCCTTACCGGAGAAGAGCAGTGACATGAGGAAGTACCTGCCGGACGAAACCGTGGTCCTCAACGGGATGCTGAGGGAGAGGGTGGAGAGGGAGGGGGACTGCGAGGTGGTGGTGCCCAACCCCCTCCTGGACTACTTCGAGAGCCAGGCCAGGGAGGGGAGGGACTCGGGGCTGGTGGGCCTGGCGGAGCTCTCCCGCCTCAAGGCCCTCTCGGAGGAGGGGAGGATCAGAATCAGCTTCTGGGGGGAGCACGGGGTGCCGGAGGAGGGGGGCCTGAGCCGGTACCTGAGGGAGGCCAGCAGGATGACGGACTCCGTCCTCCTCACCAGCGACCCCGTGACGGCGGAGCTGGCGAAGATCGAGGGGGTGAGGGTGGAGCTCCTCTCCCCCACGCTGGAGGGGAGGAGGCCCAGGCTGCTGGAGTACTTCGGTCCGGACACCATGTCCGTGCACCTGAAGGCCAGGGTGAGGCCGCTGGCCAAGGTGGGGAGGCCGGGGAGGCTGAGGGTGCAGTTCCTGGGCGAGAAGCCGCTCACCGAGGGGGAGCTCAGGGAAATGGCCCAGGAGATCGTGGAGCTCTCCAAGAGGGACCCGGAGTGCTTCGTGGAGATAGAGAGAAAGGGGGCCACGGTGATCCAGTACAGGGAGTACAGGATAGCCATAGCCCGCCCGCCCTTCAGCGACGGCTTCGAGATCACGGCCGTCAGGCCGGTGGCGAAGGTCAGGCTGGAGGACTACAAGCTCTCCAGCAAGCTCAAGGAGAGGCTGAAGAGCAGCGCGGAGGGCATCCTGATAGCCGGGCCTCCGGGAGCGGGCAAGAGCACCTTCGCCCAGGCCCTGGCGGAGTTCTACCGCTCCTCCCACAAGATCGTGAAAACCATGGAGTCCCCCAGGGACCTCCAGGTGGGGGACGAGATCACCCAGTACACCTCGCTGGAGGGGGACATGGAGAAGACCGCCGACATCCTCCTGCTGGTCAGGCCCGACTACACCATCTACGACGAGCTGAGGAAGACCTCCGACTTCCAGATCTTCACGGACATGAGGCTGGCGGGGGTGGGGATGGTGGGGGTGGTGCACTCCACCAGGGCCATAGACGCCATCCAGCGCCTCATAGGGAGGGTGGAGCTGGGGATGATCCCCATGATCGTGGACACCGTCATCTTCATCAAGGAGGGGGAGATCTCGCAGGTCTACTCCCTGCGGTCCTCCATCAAGGTGCCCTGCGGGATGAGGGACGAGGATCTGGCCAGGCCCGTGGTGGAGGTGCTGGACTTCGAGACGGAGGAGCCCGTCTACGAGATCTACACCTTCGGGGAGCAGGTGGTGGTGAGCGACCTCAGGGAGCTGGGCTCCCACCGGAGGGAGAGCCCCCCCTTCAGGTACCCCCGGAGGAGGTGGAGGTAGCCTCCGGCAGGAACCTCCTCTGAATCCTCAGCACCTCCCCGCTGTCGGCCGCCCCCGCGTACTCCTCCAGCCTCCGGAGGTTGAGCTCCAGGAAGGAGGGTCCCCACTTGAAGGGCCTCAGCATCTCCCTGGCCTCCTCCCGGTGCCCCAGGATGAAGAGGGCCGCCGAGAGGGCCTCGGCCGTGCTCAGGGTGGTGGGCCTCCCGTAGTGGGTGGGGTTGGCCGCCACCAGGTAGGGGAGCGCCCTGGGGATCAGCCCCCTCGGGAAGGAGAGCTCCCCCAGGCGCTTCCAGGAGCAGTCCAGGGCCACCAGCCCCCTCCTCTCCGCCGCCTCCCCGTCCTCCCTGGAAAGGGCCTTCTCGGCCCTGGGGTCCAGCAGGACCGCCCCCCTGGGCAGCTCCCTCAGGCTGTGGACCAGCTCCACCTTCCCGAACCTCCCCAGACGTCTGGCCGTGCACCTCCTGGGATCGCACTGCCCCGCGTCGTAGACCACTATCCTCATCCGGGAACCTTTGCCTGCCCGAAGGGGCACTCGGGATCCGGGGCCGAGAGCCTGCCCTGCACCCTCATCACCCTGGCCATGCACCCGAAGCAGTGGGAGAAGTGGGGGCAGGAGGAGCAGGGGGGCTCCCTCCCCTCCCTGGATTTGAACCTGCGGATGAGCTCGGAGCCCCTGATCCCCTCCCAGGCCTCCCTCAGGCTCCGCTGGGGGTAGCGGGAGAGGACCAGCGGGGAGGGGGAGAACATGCAGGGGAGGACCCTGCCGTCGGCGGCGAGGTAGAGGGTGGATCCGCAGGCGCACCCCCTCACCTCCGGGATGGTTATCCCGCTCCTGCCCCCCGGAAGGGAGATCCCCTCCCTCTCCGCGAAGGCCCACAGGAAGGGGGCGTCGTAGTAGACCTCCACCCCCCAGTCCCGGCCGTAGATCCTCCTCAGGGCCTGGAGGTGCTCGGAGGGGGAGAGACCGTAGGCCCGGTAGTAGGGATCCACCCCTCCCTCCCTGGCCTGCAGGGGTATGAAGGTCACGAACCTCCCCCCCTCCCTCTGAACGAACTCTATCATCCCCTCCAGCTGGTGCAGGTTCCTCCTGGAGAGGACCACGGTCACCCCGTGGAAGATCCCCTCCCTCCTGGCCTCCTCCACCCCCCTCCTGAGGGCCTGGAAGCTGGCCCCCTCCTTCGTCCCCTCGTAGACCTCCCTGCTCACCCCATCCAGGGAGAAGACCACCCTCACCCCCCTCTCCGCCAGCTCCCCGGCCAGCCTCCCGTTCAGCACGGAGCCGTTGGTGATGAGGTAAAGGTCCAGGTTCTCCATCTCCCCCAGCAGCCGGGGGAGATCCTCCCTGAGCAGGGGCTCCCCCCCCTCCAGGATCACCCAGTCGGGACCCAGGTCCACCACCTCACCCGCCAGACGGGGGAGGAGCTCGGGAGGCAGCTCCCCCTCCCTCTCCGCCAGGCAGTGGCCGCACCTCAGGTTGCACCTGGAGGTTATCGCCCAGTCCACGAAGCGGGGCCTCATCCTTAACCACCGCCCCCCGTCCCCTATAAAGGGCTACCCCAGCTCCACCACCGTCCAGCCCCTCCTCCTCAGCTCCTCCGCCACGAAGCGCCGGTGGCAGAGGGAGGGAAGGGGCTCCACGCACATCACGCAAACCCTCTCCCTCCCCGCGAGCTCCTCCAGCCTCTCCATCCCGCGGGAGAACTCCTCCGTGAGCATGAACTTCCGGTACCCTCCTTTCCGGTACCCCCCGAGCTCGGGGAGGTGGAGGTAGGAGAGCCCGTGGCGGGGAAGGTGTTTCTCCAGCTCCTCCTTCCTGAACTCCTCCCTCTTGGAGGTGGGGAAGGCCCTTATGTCCACCAGCCTCTTCACCCCGGACCGGCGGAGGAGTTCCACGAGCTGGGGGAGGGTCTTGTCCCCGTAGCCCACCATCCAGACCTTCTTCCCAACCACCGGGTTATTATCGGGGGGAAGGGATTTAAGGGGGGGAGGGCGGTGGGATGAGGATCTCGGGGGCCAGGATCCTAGAGGGGGAGGAGCTGGAGCTGGTGGAGGGCTACCTGGAGGTGAGGGGGGGGAGGATAGAGAGGATAGGGAGGGGCT
>QNVD01000271.1 GCA_004347925.1 Hadesarchaea archaeon | reverse complement strand
GAGATTAAAGGGACCATTGGTGGTGATTGTGTCGCCGATTTTCGCTGAAAAATCCGCAGTTGAAACCTACCTCCTCCAGAGGCTGGAGGGGAAGGGCTGGCAACATTCACCGGGCGGAGAACTCGGGCGAGAGGATTACTCGGAGCCCCTTCTCCTCAGGCAACTCGTTCAAGCGGTGAGAAGGCTGAACCCCACCCTAGAGCTGTCTGAGGAGGACCTCAATCGCGTCATCTCCGAGCTTCATGCCCTCCCGGCGAGCTTCGAGGGCTCCAAGCTTTTCCTGAGGTATCTCAAGGACGGTCTTCCCCTCAAGCTGGAGAAAACCAAGGAACTACGTTACGTCAAGATCCTCGACCAGGAAAACCCCGAGAACAACGAGTTCCTGATCAGCGATCAGGTTTGGTTCGAGAGCTCCAGGGGAAGAATCAGGCCCGACCTCGTCCTCTACGTGAACGGCATCCCCCTGGTCCTCATCGAGTGCAAGAATCCCGCCGAACCGGGCGTCAGCTGGAAGACGGCCTACCAGCAGGTCAAGAGGTACGAGGAAACGGTCCCGGAACTCTTCAAGTACGTTCAGTTCAGTATAGCAGCAGAAGCCCAGGCGGTTTACTTCCCCAACGTCTTGGGCGGAGGGGGCCCCTGCTACGTCTGGAAGGTGGAGGGGATAGAGGATCCTCTGAATGCGGTTGTTGAGATGCTCTCCAAGCCCGTTCTCACAGACATCCTCGTCAACTTCACCTTCCCGAGGGAGGAGCACGGAAGGCAGACGAAGGTCCTCCCCAGGTACATCCAGTACGAGGCCGCCAACCGGATCTTCAGGAGGGTGATGGAGAACCTGGAGGGAAGGGAGAAGAAAGACTCGGGGCTGATCTGGCACTGGCAGGGCTCCGGCAAGACCCTCACCATGATCTTCGCGGCCTACAAGCTCTACCGCCACCCGAGGCTCGCCAACCCCACCATCTTCTTCGTCGTCGACAGGGAGGAGCTGGAGGAGCAGCTGAGGAACGAGTTCTCCTACCTGGACCTGGGGATCAAGCCTGAGGTCATCTCCTCCGTCCGCCGCCTGAAGGAGATCCTCACCCACGACGAGGGAAGAGGGCAGAGGGGGATCTTCATCGTCCTCATCCACAAGTTCAGGGAGGAGGTGGGGGACGAGCTGGAGGCTTCCCTAGCCCTCACCCGGGCGGAGAGGGAGACCATCTCCAACCGGAGGAATGTGGTGGTGCTGATAGACGAGGGGCACAGAACCCAGTACGGGAAGCTCGCCGGGGAGATGAGGAAGATTTTGAGGAAGGCCTTCTTCTTCGCCTTCACAGGCACACCCATCTCCAAGACCGGCAGGGACACCTACCTTACCTTCAGCTACCCCCCCGAGGAGCTCTACCTCCACAAGTACTTCATCGCCGATTCCATCGAAGACCGCTCCACCCTGCCCATAGTCATCCAGACCAGGATGGAGAAGGAGGTTGGACTCAAAAGGGACCTCCTCCAGAGCTTCCTGGATCAGGAGCTGGAGGAAATCCCCGAGGACTTCAGGGAGAGGGTGAAGGGAAAGATCAGCACCAAGCTGGACGAGATCGTGGTTTTCCTCACCAACCCCGTGAGGATCGAGAAGATAGCGAGAGATATCGCGGAGCACTTCAAGCAGGGGGTGGACGGGAGGTTCAAGGCCATGGTGGTGGCCGCCAACAGGAGGGCCTGCGTCCTCTACAAGAGGGAGCTCGACAAACACCTCCCCCCCGAGTACTCGGAAGTGGTGATGACCTTCGGGATGGGAGACCCCGACCCCATACCCGCCTACCATCGGGAGCTCCGGGAGAGGTTCGCCGGAAAGGATGATGATGAGATAAGGAAGGAGGTCATCCAGAGGTTCAAGGAGGAGGAGCTTCCCAAGATCCTCATCGTGACCGACATGCTCCTGACGGGCTTCGATGCCCCCATCCTCCAGGTGATGTACCTGGACAAACCGCTCAAGGAGCACAGGCTCCTCCAGGCCATAGCCAGGACCAACCGACCCTGCGGGGAGGGGAAGACCTGCGGTCTCATCTTGGACTACGTGGGCATCATGAAGGAGCTGGAGAAGGCCTTCTCCCTCTACGCCAAGCAGGACATAAAGTACGCCGTGATCGACCTGGAGGAGAAGGTAAGGGAATTCAGGAATCTCCTCAGAAGCCTCGTGGGCCTGCTCGGGGGAACGGGGAAGGTGGATCGGCCCTCCCTCATGTCCAAGGTCAGGCTCCTCTTCCACGATCTGGACCTGGAGAACACGTTCCTGACGAACTTCAAGAGGCTGAGGGGGCTGTACGAGTTCCTGGGGCCGAGATACTTCGAGAAGGAGGAAACGGAGGCTTACGAGTTCCTGGCGGCCGTCTACGAGTTCTACAGGAGATACACCGGCGTTAGGGAGGAGGAGCCGGAGCTCGAGAGCTACATGGCGAGATACTTCCCCCGCACCCTCCAGGCGATCCAGAAAACCTTGAAGGTGGAGATGAAGGAGGAGTTCCCCGAGCTGAGGCTGGAGGTGGAGTACCTCAGGAAGCTGGCTGAGAAGAAGGGGGTGAGCGAGGCCCTCTACGACGCCGTCATCCCCCTCCACAGGTTCGTTCTGGTGCCACGGGCCAAGGATCCCATCTACGAGCCCCTCATAAAGAAGATCGAGAGGCTGGTGAGCGAGTGGAGGAGCAGGAAGATCGAGGAGAAGGAAGCCTACCAAAGGCTACTCGAGCTGGTCGGGGAAGCGAGCGAGCTGGAGAAAAGGGAAAGGGAGGTGGAGGGTCTGGGACTCGGAAGGGAGGCCTTCTTCATCCTCTCCGTGCTCGAGCGTCGCCTGGGGAGGTCCGAGGAGCTTCTGCAGGAGATCAAGGACCTCTGGTCCGGCTTGGCCCAAACCGGGAAGCTTTTCGAGGGCTGGAACAGGAAGCCCAGCGTTCTGAGGGAGGTGATGAGGGAGGTCAGGAGGTACCTGAGGAAGAAGGGACTGCCGATGGAGGAGAGGGAGGAGATCTGTGATGAGATCTCCAAGGGTCTTAAGGGCCTCTAGCGGGCTCCTCCGGCTGGAAGGGGAGGATCTACCCTACCGGGTCGAGTGGAGGAGGGTGAGGTATCCGAGGCTGGAGTTCAAGACCGGAAACCTTCTGGTGATCCTCCCCCCCAACTGCAAAAACGAGGCACCCCTTTTGGAGGAGAAAAAGGCCTGGATCCTGGAGAAACACCGGCTCATAAAGGAGAGCCTGGAGAGGGCTGGTGAGGAGTTCCGCCTCCTCGGGGAACCCTTCCACCTCAGGCCCAGCGGGGATGGAGGGGTGAGCCTCGACTTCGAGAAAAGGGAGGTGGCGTGCGATCCCAGCAACGAGAGGCACCTGCAGAGGCTCAGGGAGATCCTGCGGGAAGAGCTGAGGAAGAGGATCCTGGAGAAGGTTGGGGAACTCGGGAAGATCACCGGCCTCCTCCCCTCCAGAATCTACATCAGGCGGCAGAGGAGCAAGTGGGCCTCCTGCTCCTCCTCCGGGAACCTGAGCTTCAACCTGCGGATGATCGCCCTTCCCCCCCGCCTGATCGACTACGTGGTACTCCATGAGCTGCTCCATCTGAAGTACCCCAGGCACAACCGGGAATTCTGGGGGAGGGTGGAGGAGTTCTTCCCCGACTACCGGGAGATGGAGAAGGAGCTCCTGAGGTACTGGTTCTCGACGGCGAGAGGGGGAGCCTGGCTGTTCGATCCAAAAGCCTCCCCTTCAGACGCTCCAAGCCCTCGGAGCCCCTGTTCAACAAATCCCTGAGCCTGTCCACGTCCCTAGTCTCATAGTACTCCCCCTCGTCGTAAACCTCGGCCCTCGAGCAGAAGGCCGCCAGCACCCGCAGGAGTTCGGCCACCCCCACGTGCGTCCTCCAGTCCGAAAACTGGGTCTTGCAGGATCCCGAGCAAACCCAGCCTACGGGCCCCGGTTTGAACGTGAGAGCTAGGGTCTCACACTGGGGAGGGTCTATCAGCAGGGACCGCCCCTCCGGGTCCCTTTCCCGGACCTCCATTCCGAGTTCTTCGGCCAGAGTCACCAGCCATCCCTGCACCCTCTCCAGGACCTCCGGATGCCGAATAAGAAACCTGTAGTGGATGGTGACTCCCACGAGGAGTTGTTCAGGGAAGTTGCCTTTTAAAGGAGAAATTTGTTTTCTCGCTAATCCCAAACTAGAAAACGGGAAGTATTCATTTGTGTTTTAAAAATGATCCAAAATCCTCGAGAATAAAAATCGCCAACAGGAAAGAAATGCTTTTATGGTCATAAAGAGATGGTGGACCCAAGCCAGCTTTGAAGTGTACCGTCCGGTACACACAACTGGCTTGGACTTACCCACCACAAATTTTGGCTGACTTTTTTATTTAGGTACCTATGGAGGCCTGCTAGCAGGGACTGGAAACTGTCAAGAATCAAATATCTGGAATCAAAAAAAAAGCTGGTCGACCCCCCTTAGGCCCGCCCTAGGGTTCCGTTCCTTCCAAACGGAAGAGAAGCCCCAGCACCCTCCTCCACTCCTCCCTGAAGGGGGAGGCGTGGAAGCAGCAGAAGTAGAAGGGGGCCAGGGAGAGCAGGAAGGGGAGGAAGGCCAGGCGGGAGCCCAGGATCCAGGTGAGGGGGCCGGCGAAGGAGGTGAGGGCCACCCCGAAGCCTATCAGCCTCAGCATCCCGCACCGCGCCTGCACCAGCAGGGAGACCAAGAGGACCAGCAGCGCGGGGGAGACCAGGAAGAGGAAGAGGTTCCCGGTGGTGAGGCCGCGGCGGGCCAGGGGGTTGGCCTCCAGGGAGAGGAAGAGGGAGGGGGAGGTGCGGTAGAGGTGCCAGGAGAGGAGGAGGTCGGTGAGGGCCCCCGAGAAGGCCAGCAGGAGGGAGAGGAGGGGGAAGCTCCCCCCGAAGACGAAGCAGGAGAACCTCCTCCCCAGCCTCCCCAGGACCCCCGGGAAACCCTCAGCCCGCCCGGGCGAGCTCCTTCCTGTTCCCGAAGACCTCCTTCCGTATCTCCTCCACCAGCAGGTCAAGGTTCCTCCCCTCCTTGGCGGAGATGGGGAGAACGGGAAGGGGCAGCCTGCCCAGCACCTCCATCTTCTCCTCCAGCTCGGAGGGGGAGAGGAGGTCCATCTTGTTGAGCAGGATCAGGATCCTCAGCTCCCTCTGCGAGAGGATCTCCAGGCTCACCTTCAGCTTCCTCAGGATCTCGGACATGGGATCGCTCCCGTCCACCACCAGCAGCACCAGGTCGGAGGAGTAGATCTCCTCCAGCACGGCCTTGAAGGCCTCCACCATCCAGGGGGGGAGGCCCTCGATGAACCCCACGGAGTCCGTGATCAGAATCCTCTCGCAACCCCTGAGGGCCCTGGTCCTGGCCGTGAGGGTGGTGAACATCCTGTCGTCCACCTCCACGCTGGAGCCGGTGAGGGAGTTCAGGAGGGTGGACTTCCCGGCGTTGGTGTACCCCGCCAGGGCCACCAGCCCGAAGCCCCTCCTCCTCCTCTGCTCCCTCCTCTTCTCCCTGGACCCGGCCAGGGAGCGGAGCTTCTTCCTCAGCAGGGCCATCCTCCTCTTCACCATGTCCAGGTAGAGGTTCAGCTCGTACTCCCCCCTGCCCCTGAACCCGGGCTGCTCCGCGGAGAGCAGGTTCCTTATCCTCTCCCTCAGCCTGGGGAGCTCGTAGCTCAGCCTGGCGTACTCCACCTGCAGCTTGGCCTCGGGGGACCCGGCCCTCTTGGCGAAGATCTCCAGGATGAGCTGGAACCTGTCCATGACCCTCACCCCCAGCCTCTTCTCCAGGTTGAAGAGCTGGGAGGGGGTGAGCTGGTTGGCGAAGACCACCAGCTCCGCCCCCGTCAGCCTGACCAGACCCGCCACCTCCTCCACCTTCCCCCTCCCTATCTGGAAGGCGGGGTCCGCCTCCCTCTCCTGCACCATCCTCCCCACCACCTCGTACCCCATGGTCCCCACCAGCTCCTCCAGCTCACCCAGCTCGTCCCTGCCCCCCGGCTCCACCCTCTGAACCAGGACCGCCCGCATCTCCTCTCCTTGGGCCCGCTGGGTTAAATCTTCCCCCCACCAGGAGAGGGAGGAAGCATGTCCCCTCGCCACCGAAGGCTGGCCCCCCTGCTCCTCCCCTTCCTCCTCCTCTCCCTCCTGCCCCCCTCCTCCGGCCTGCCCCCCTCCTCCCCCTACTACCCCTCGGTGGCGGTGGTGTTCCGGATCCAGGGGGACAGAACGGTCTCCGTGGAGGAGAACTGCACCCTCTACCTCCCTTCCCTCTATTCCTCCCTCACCATCAGGAGGACCATCCCCTCCGAGAACGTCTGGGATCTGAGGGCCTGGTGCGAGCCAGGACAGGTTACCCTCGAAAGCAGGGCCGTGGAGGGGGGAACCGAGCTCACCCTGAGGATCTCCTTCTCCTCTCCCTTCAGGGGGAACCTGGGGTACGGGCTGTCCTACCGGGCCTCGGGCTGGGTGGTGGGGACGGGACCCAAGTACGAGGCCGTGCTGGGGGGGATAAGGATAGACCGCGGGGGGTACCCCTACGAGAGCTACCGGGTCACGGTGCAGGGGCCTCCGGGGGGCACGCTCTTCTGGTACGAGCCCAGGG
>QNVD01000270.1 GCA_004347925.1 Hadesarchaea archaeon | reverse complement strand
CTCCTCCAGGAAGTGCAGCCTGCCCGGCACCACCAGGGAGTGGGGAGGGGGACCGAAGTCCTCCCCCCTCAGCACCCTCACCCTCCCCGCCCTCACCCTCCCGTCCGAGCACCCGGCCCTGGCGAGGACCACCACCAGCGTGTCCTGGGTGAAGACCCCCCTCCCCATCCTCTCCTCCAGCTCCAGCATGATCTCCATCCCCTCCCCCGCCAGCATGTACCTCCCCTCCTCCGCCCTCAGGTCCAGCAGGAGGAGGGTGTGCAGCCCCCTCTTGGCGTTCTCCTCCAGGGTCTCGTAGGGAACCCTGGAGGGGTTGTCCCGGAAGGGGATGGTGGCCGAGCGGCCGAACTTGTAGCTCTGCAGCCCCGTCAGGCCCGGGGCGGCGGAGAGGATGGAGGAGGAGGGCACCACCAGGGTGGGGATGCCCCTCCTCTCCGCCCTCAGCCTCAGGTCCACGTGGGTGGTGGCCACCATGGAGTCCCCCGGGACCAGCAGGGTCACCCTCCCCCTCCCCGCCCTCTCCAAGAGCTCCTCCGGCTCCTCCTCCAGGGTTTTCCGGTCCACCAGCTTCACGGGCTTTCCCACCAGCTCCTCCAGCCGGCGGAGGTCCAGCTCGGGGAGGAGGCTGGTGTAGTGCTCGGCGTAGACCCAGTCCGACTCCCTGGCCACCTTCAGTCCCCGGAGGGAGAGGCCCTCCTGCCCGCACAGGCCCATCCCCACGAAGGCCAGCATCATTTTTTATAGGAGTTAGGACTTTTGTTTATTGGGAAGGCCGCAAGGGATGGGATTGAAGTATTTGAAGGTGATAGCGGACACGAGTTTCCTGATGATACCGGGAACCTTCGGAGTGGACATCATCAGCGAGCTGAACAGGCTGCTGGAGAGGAGGTACAGGCTCCTGATCCCCGCCCCCGTGCTGAAGGAGCTGGAGTACCTGGCCAGGAAGGGCACCCCCAGCGAGAGATCCTCCGCCAGGCTGGGGATGGTCCTGGCCGAGCAGGGGGAGATAGTGGAGGGGGGGGAGGAGGCGGACGAGGCCATCCTGAGGCTGGCCAAGAAGGAGGGGAAGGAGGGGTGCGTGGTGGGAACCAACGACAGGCTGCTCCAGAAGAAGCTGGAGGAGCTGGGGATACCGGTGGTGCGCCTCAAGCACCGGTCCTACCTGATGCTCACCAAGGACCTCGAGTAGCTCGACAACCTTTTAATCCTCACCGGGGAAGGTTTTCCAATCCGGAGGTGAGGGATTGCACTGGAGGATAACCCTGAGGGACACGGTGCGGGTTCCCCCCCACCGCTTCGGCGAGCCCCTGGAGAAGGTGGTGAAGGAGCTGCTGCAGCAGACCTACGAGGGGGTGGTGGACAAGGACGTGGGGATGGTGGTGGCCATCCTGGAGGTGAAGGAGATAGGGGTGGGGAGGATCATCATGGGGGACGGGGCCAGCTACCACGAGGTGGTCTTCGAGGCCCTCACCTACCGCCCCGAGCTGGGGGAGGTGGTGCTGGGGGAGGTGGTGGAGGTGGTGAGCTTCGGTAGCTTCGTGAGGGTGGGGCCCATGGACGCCCTCCTCCACATCTCCCAGGTCATGGATGACTACGTCTCCTACGATGAGAAGAAGGGGGCGCTGGTGGGCAAGGAGACCGGCAAGTCCCTGAAGGAGGGGGACAGGCTGAGGGCCAGGGTGGTCTCCGTCAGCCTGAAGAGGGACTACAGGGGGAAGGTGGGGCTCACCATGCGCCAGCCCGGCCTGGGGAAGCTGGAGTGGCTGGAGGAGGGAAGCGGGAAGGGTGGTAAGGGGTGAAGGAGCAGGCCTGCCGGAAGTGCCACAGGGTGGTGGGGAAGGCGGAGGTCTGCCCGGTGTGCAAGGGGACCTCCTTCTCGGCGGACTGGAAGGGATACGTGGTGGTTAGGGACCCGGAGAACTCCCAGATCGCCAAGGCCCTCAAGATCACGCAGGAGGGGAGCTACGCTCTGAGGGTGCGCTGAGCGGGCTCCGGGGCCCTTTTGCGCTGCAGTTTTATATACCGCAGGAGGAAAGGTGGTGAAATGGCCAAGACCACCGTATCGGTGATAAAGGCGGACGTGGGCTCCCTGGTGGGGCACCACACGGTTCCCGAGCCCCTCCTGAGGATAGCCAGGGAGGAGCTCAGGAGGGCGAGGGAGGAGGGGCTGATCAACAGCTACTACGTCTTCAACGCGGGGGACGACCTGGAGCTCCTGATGGTGCACCGAAGGGGGGAGGGGAACCCGGAGATCCACCGGCTGGCCTGGGAGACCTTCAGGAAGGCGGCGGAGAAGTCCAGGAGCCTGAAGCTCTACGCGGCGGGGCAGGACATCCTGAAGACGGCCTTCAGCGGAAACGTCAAGGGGATGGGGCCGGGGGTGGCGGAGATGGAGTTCGAGGAGAGGCCTTCCGACCCCGTGATGGTCTTCGCCATGGACAAAACGGAGCCCGGGGCCTTCAACTACCCCCTCTTCAGGGCCTTCGCCGACCCCTTCAACACGGCGGGCCTCATCATAGACCCGGCCATGGCGGGGGGCTTCAAGTTCGAGGTGTTCGACCTGATGGAGAGCAAGAAGATCGTGCTGAAGTGCCCGGAGGAGATGTACGAGCTGCTCGCCCTCATCGGCAGCCCGGGAAGGTACGTGGTCTCCAGGATCTGGAGGGCCTCGGACGACATGGTCTGCGCCTCCACCAGCACCACCAAGCTCTCCCTGATCGCGGGCAAGTACGTGGGGAAGGACGACCCCGTGTGCGTGGTGAGGGCCCAGCACGGCCTTCCGGCGGTGGGGGAGATCCTGGCGCCCTTCATGCACAGCTACTTCGTGGAGGGCTGGATGAGGGGGAGCCACTGGGGGCCCCTGATGCCGGTGGGGCTGAAGGACTCCAGGTGCACGGTCTTCGACGGTCCCCCCAGGCTGGTGGGGCTGGGCTTCCAGGTCTGCGAGGGGGCCATAGCCTCGGACGACTCCGGGGACCCGATGGTGGTGGACCTCTTCGAGGACGTGGCCTTCGACCTGGCCAGGAGGGAGGCCATGGAGTACATGGCGGTGCTGAGGAGGATGGGGGAGTTCGAGCCGGCCAGGCTGGCCCACGACGCCATGGAGTACACCACCCTCCCGAAGGTGCTGGAGAGGCTGAAGGACAGGTTCAGGCCCGCCTGATCCCCCCTACATGTGGCCGAAGAGGAAGGAGGCCAGCAGCCCGGCCACCAGCGAGAGGGAGAGCAGGAGGAAGAGGGAGGAGAGGTGGGAGGTGCCCTCCCCCGCCCTCACGGCCCTTCCCAGGATCCTCCTCCTGACGTAGAGGGCCCTGGAGGCCCCCAGGTGGGAGGCCCAGAGGCACAGGGGCAGGTTGACGGAGAGGATCAGGAGGAGGAAGAGGGAGGAGAGGAGGTCCTGGAGGGGGAGGTTGGGGAAGGAGAAACCGGAGAGGGAGGCCTCCAGGGACCTCATCAGCACCCCCCCGTCATGGGTTCCCCTGAGGAAGAGGAGGAGGGGGGCGGCTCCCCCGAAGAAGAGCTGGGAGAGCAGGTAGCAGGAGAGGGGGGTGAGGGAGAAGAAGAGGAGGGGCTCCCACCACCTCTCCAGCTGGGAGGGGGGAGGGACGCCGGTGGCCAGGCTGAGCTCGTGGGAGAGGTCCCTCCCCATCCAGTACCCGCAGCAGACCCCCACCACCCAGCCCCCCAGGATCAGGAGCCAGAGGAGCGAGCCCAGGACCTCTTCCCTCATCCTCTCCAGAAGGAGTGGTGGCCCCCCCTATATTTGGGGGCATCAGAGGGTCCTCTGGTACTCCCTCTTGGCGGCGGCTATGGTTTTGGTGAGGTACCCCAGGTGCTTTTCGTTCCTGGGCTTCGTCTCCTGGGGGGCGGGTGGGGTGGGGGGAGCGGGGGGCTTCCTCTCCAGGGCTTCCACCCGCCTCTCCAGCTCCTCCACGCGCCGGCTCAGGGAGGAGAGCCTGAGCTCCAGCTCCGAGATCTTCTCCACGCCACCACTTGGTCCTCCGCCGTTTTTATCTTATCGAAACTCGACCGGGTCTTCAGTAGTAAATCGTCTCGGAGAGGGGCTCGTTCAGGGACCAGATCACGCTCCTCCCCACCTTCAGGCACCTGGCCCTCCCGCATCCCTCAAGCCTCTTCAGGAGGGGCTGGATGGTGGCGGGCTTGCATCCCAGGATCTGGGCCAGGTCCTTGGCCCTGAGGTTCCCGTACCGGCGGAGGAGGTACTCCAGCACCTCCAGCCTGGCGATGGTCAGCCAGTCCTCCTCCTCTTCCTCCTCTTCCTCCTCCAGCATCTCGGGAAACTCCATCTTCTTTTCTTTCCCCCCTCCCGTTTTAACTTTTGCCGCCTCCCCGGGCGGAGGGCTTATTAGGAGAACCTCCGAGGGGGAAGCGGCATGAGCAGACCCATGCTCCCCCTCTCGCTGCTCCTCCTTCTCCTCCTGCTGGCCCCGGTGGGGGCGGCGGAGGTTCGCCTGGAGAACCTGCGGGTGGAGGCGGAGTTTACCCCCCAAGCCAGGTGCGCGGTGGAGGCCTCAGCCCGCGCGGTGGGGGGAGGATCCCTTCCCCCCCTGGAGCTGGAGCTGAGGGTTTCCAAATCGGGCTCCTCCTCCCTGAAGATGGAGGTGGCGGGGAGGGTGGGGGACCTGGGGGAGCTGGAGAACCTGGTCTCCCAGGTCACGGTGCAGCAGCTCAACCTCCTCCTCTCCTACTATCAGGGCAAGAGGCTGGGTGAGCTGATGGGAGGGGGGAGCTTCCTGGAGCTGCCCGGGGTGGACCTCCCCCCGCGGGCGGAGAACCTGGTGCTGGAGAGGATAGAGGTGAGGGAGTTCAAGCCCCTCCACCCCGGTCTGAGGTTCTCCCTGCTGGTGGTGCTGGGAGGGGTGTCGGAGGGGTGGGAGTACCTGCCCCTCGGCCTCAGGCTCTCCCTCTCCCCCACGGAGGGGGGAACCTCCCTTCAGGCCTGGGCGGAGTTCGGTCTCCCCCACAGGGGGGACCGGGTGGTGGTTGACTTTTCCACCCTCCCCGACCCGGGCGGCACGCTGAAGGGGATCTCGGTGGGGAGCTTCTCCCTCAGCCTCAGGCTTCCCGAGGGGGCGGGCGTTTCGGGTCTCCAGGGCTTTGAAAACGAGAACGGGAGCTACAGGTTCTCGGGGGAGAACTCGGAGTCCTTCCAGGTCCTGGCCTCCTCGCTGGGTGGGACCATCCTCTCCTACTCCTACTCACCCCCCGGCTCCCCCCTTCTTCCCGTCGCGGCGGCGGGGGCGGTTCTCCTGCTCCTCCTGGGGGGGATCCTGTGGGCCCTTAGGAGAAAGGCTTTATCCCGGAGGGGCAAGGGCAGAGGATGACGGAGAGGAAGCAGGTATACCGGTGCAACGTCTGCGGCAACATCGTGATGGTGCTCCACGCCGGTGTGGGACAGCTGGTCTGTTGCGGTCATCCCATGGAGCTCCTGCAGGAGAGAACGGAGGAGGTGGGCAGGGAGAAGCACGTGCCCGTGCTGGAGAGGACGGAGAGAGGGGTGAGGGTGAAGGTGGGCTCCGTGCCCCACCCGATGGAGGAGAAGCACTACATCGAGTGGGTGGAGGTGGAGGGGGAGGGCCTCCTCTGCCTGAAGTTCCTGAGACCCGGAGAGGCACCCGAGGCGGAGTTCGGGGTGAGGGGGGAGAGGGCCAGGGAGTACTGCAACGTGCACGGCCTCTGGAAGACGAAGTGAGGTGCTGGGAGGATGATGGACAGCTGCCCCGGGATAAGGAAGCTGATAGAGCCGCAGATCGTGGTCAGGTCCTGCCCCTCCTGCGGGGAGGAGGTGGAGTTCTTCGACTACGAGAGCGAGACCAAGTGCCCCAGGTGCGGCAGGAAGGTCCACCGGGAGGCCTCCCCCTCCTGCGTGGTCTGGTGCAAGTACGCGGACAAGTGCCTGGAGGACCTGGAGAGGAGGGGGATCCTTCCCCCCTCCAGGGTGGAGGAGCTCAGGAAGCTGATGAAGCCCAGGGGTTAGGATTCCTTTTAGGAGGGGGGGCGTAGGAGTCTGGGATGGGCACCCTCCTGCACAGGATAGTGGAGAGGCACCTGGTGAGGGGCAGGCCCCAGCCGGGGGAGGAGGTGGAGGTGAGGGTGGACCAGACCCTCACCCAGGACGCCACGGGAACCCTGGCCTACCTGGAGTTCGAGGCCCTCGGCCTTTCCAGGGTGAGGACGGAGGTGAGCGTGAGCTACGTGGACCACAACACCCTCCAGACGGACTTCAGGAACGCGGACGACCACCGCTACCTCCTCTCGGTGGCCAGGAGGTACGGAATCCACTTCTCCCCCCCGGGCAACGGGATCTGCCACCAGCTTCACCTGGAGAGGTTCGCCGCTCCCCTGAAGACTCTCCTGGGCTCCGACAGCCACACCCCCACGGCGGGGGCGGTGGGAAGCCTGGCCGTGGGGGCGGGGGGACTGGACGTGGCCCTGGCCATGGCTGGGTTCCCCTACACCCTCACCTACCCGGAGGAGCTGGGGGTGAAGCTCTCAGGGGAGCTCCCGGACTGGGTCTCCGCCAAGGACCTGGCGCTGGAGGTGCTCAGGAGGCTGGGGGTGAGGGGGGGGAGGGGGAGGGCCCTCGAGTACTTCGGGC
>QNVD01000027.1 GCA_004347925.1 Hadesarchaea archaeon | reverse complement strand
GCCTGACCCCGACATCTATGCCTACTGCTCTACCCGTCTTGGGCAGAAGCTTAGGCTCATCTTCAACTTGGAAGATGGCGAACCACTTCCCCGAACGCTCCCGCTTGATGATGACGCCTTTCACCTTTCCCTCAATCTCTCTATGGAGCTTGATGGGAACCGCTCCTACTTTCGAGAGGAACAGCTTCCCTTTCTCCAGCCTGAAGCCAAACTGGGGGTAAGCGAAAGATTTGAACCAACCCTTTCCCTTGAAGCGAAGCCTTCCAACCTTCCTTCCGTTCCGCTTCAGGACCGAGAGAACCCGCAGGTTCTTGAAGACCCTGAGGACCTCGTTCTGGAGGGACTGTGAGTAGGCCTTTCTCAGCCAGGGGTCCTCCTCCTTGAGCTTGGGGAGCCTCCGCTTCAGCTCGAACAGGTTCGATTCCCCCCGTTGACCCACTCAAGCACTTTGTTGTAAACAAACCTGCACGCCTCAAGCATCTCGAGGAGCGTTTTTTTCCTGTTCCCTCGAGGGGTAAAGCCTGAACCTATAGGCTAGCACCTCTACACACCTTTCTGTTCTTCAATGTACCTTTTTAAAGCTCGCTTTCATCCCACCCCTAAAGGGTGTGGGGTTTCCCGCTCGCATGTGCTAAGACAGGATTATCCTGGCGTCCACGGCCCTGGCCCCCCTCCCTTCCTCGAAAACGAAGATGGGGTTGATGTCCATCTCCGCTATCTCGGGGAAGTCGGAGAGGAGCCTCCCCGCCTTGAGCAGCATGTCCACCAGGGCGCTCAGGTCCGCCTTTGGCTTCCCCCTCAGACCCTGCAGCACGGGGAACCCCTTGATCTCCTGGATCATCTCCTCCGCGTCCACCCTCTCCAGCGGGGCCAGCCTGAAGCTCACGTCCTTGAGCACCTCCACCCAGATCCCCCCCAGGCCGAACATCACCACGGGCCCGAAGGTGGGATCCTTCATCCCGCCTATGATGACCTCGGTCCCCTGGGGCACGTACTGGGAGAGGGTGACGCCCAGGATCCTGGCGTCGGGGCGGTAGGCCCGGGCGTTGGCCATCACCTCCTCGAAGGCCCTCTCCAGCTCCTGGTCGGAGGAAAGGCCCACCTTAACCGCCCTGGCATCGCTCTTGTGGAGGATGTCGGGGGAGCATATCTTCACGTTCACGGGGTACCCCATCCCCCTGGCCAGCTCCAGGGCCTCCTGCCTGCTCCTGGCCAGCCTGGTGGCATTCACGGGGAAGCCGTAGGCCTCCAGCACACCCTTGGCCTCGTGCTCCAGCAGCTCCCTTCTCCCCTCCGCCCTCACCGCCCTGAAGATCTCCTCCGCCCTGGCCCTGGGATCCAAGGTATCAAAGAAACGGGAGAGGAGGGTATAAAAAGTTACCCGCCCGGAGCCCTCCCGGCGGATCTCCAGAACCTTCTGGCGTCCCGGAGGAAGGGCCAGCGGGACCTGACCTCCCCCAGCTGGGAGAGGTCCACCGCCGCCTCCAGCACGGCCTCCTCCTCCCCCGCCTCCGCCAGGATCTCCCCCCTGGGGGAGGCCAGGAAGCTGTGCCCCACCACCCTCCTCCCGTCCGGGTAGCCGGTGCGGGTGTTGTTGACGAAGGCGAAGAAGACCCCGTTCTCCACCGCCCTGGTCACCCCCACGTGCCTCCAGGTCCCCACCCTGTTCTCGGGGATGTTGGAGGGGTTGAGGAGGAGCTGGGCGCCCCCGGAGCACAGGAGCCTGCAGGGCTCTGGGTAGAGGGCGTCCACGCACACCACCACCCCCACCCTGACCCCTCCCAGCCTGAGGGGACCGGACCGCTCCCCCGCGCTGAGGAAGCTCCTCTCCCCCATGGACTGGGAGGGGAAGAGCTTGTCGAAGCGCCCCACCACCCTCCCCTTCATGTCAAGCGCGTAGCAGGAGCTGAAGATCCTCCTCCCCCTCCGGAGGTAGGCCCCTCCCGTGAGGAGGGAGAACCTTCCCCGCTCGGCCTCCTCCCCCAGGGCCCCCAGCACCTCCCCCCACTCCTCCTCCCCCAGCACCTCCCTTCCCAGCCAGTTCTCGGGAAGGCAGACCAGCTCAACGCCCGAGAGGGTGGAGAGGAGCCCCAGCATCCTCCTGAGGTTTTCCCTCCTTTCCTCCCCCCGCGCGAACTGCACCAGGGCCAGCCGGAGCCTCATTCTCCACCCCTTGGACACTCAGCAAAAAGCTCCATCGCTCCCTCCTTTTACCCTCGAGGGAAAGAAATATATGGCAATTTTTTACAAAACAAATATAAGGGGTTCGGGTGGGGGGTTAGCCTGGCCTACCTAGATCACCTGGAGCTGGTGCTTGGGCCGGAGGGTTTTTCCAGACTGAAGAACAAGGCCGGGGAAACCCTGCTCCTGCAGGATGAGGTCTCGGAGAAGTTCAAGCACCTGAACCTCGGAGAGCACTCCATACCCCCGGAGCTCTGGGAGGTGGAGCCGTGGATGGCAAACTGGGTGAGGGAAAGGTACAGGTGGGAGGAGGGGATCTATCACCGTCTCGCCTACGAGGAGTTCATGGAGTGGGCCCGCAGGGTCTGGGAGGCCCTCCTCCAAACCCGCAAGGTGATCAAGGAGAAGCCCGGGCCGGAGGAGACCATCAGCACGGAGTGGCTCTCCTACGGAGGTATACCCCCCGGCTTCCTGGTGCGCCCCGACCTCCTCCTCAGGACCCCCTTCTTCAACCACCCCACCACGATAGTCTGGCTCCACCTAGACTTCTGGAAGGCGGAGTTCGACTGGGCACAGGGGCTGCACTTCAAGGATGGGATGCCCCTCTCCTACTGGGCCATAGGGATGGGGGAGAGGCTGGCCTCCTGCCTCACGGAGGAGGAGAGGGAAAACTTCCCGCGCTCCTACGCCATCACCCCCAAGAGCTTCACCTACCTCCCCTACCGGAAGGATACGGTCACGGGACTTAGGCTCTTCGAGCTCCCCCGCAGCTTCTCGGTGGATCCAGCGGAGTGGTTCCCAGCCGCCAGGAACCTGATCAGGGACTTCCTGGACGAGATGCTCCCCTGCTGGTCCAAGTACCCGCTGGTGCTCTCCCTCTCCCCGGGCGTCTCCGGGATAGGCAGCCAGCAGAGCCCGTGGGGCTTCTCGGGCTTCCTGGGGGAGGTGTGGCTCAGCTCGCAGAACCACAGGCTGGGCCACCCCATCAACTACTACGGCTACGATGGACCGGAGGGGCTGGAGAACGTGCTGGTGAGGACCCTGAGCAGGGAGGCCTTCGTGAGGCTGATGTCTGGCCTCTACCTGAGGGGTCCAAGGGGCATGCTGTGCGATGCGGTGGGGAAGAACTGCAGCCCGCCCAAAAAGACCCCCCTCCTCCACTCCATAAGGAAGCTCACCTTCGAGGGGAAGATGTTTAGGGATTTCGCCGCCCCCTTCGACGACGGTATACCCCCTCCACGGGCCCTCCTCACCGCCCTGCCCGCTCCCATCTACAAGGAAACCACCCTGGAGGAGCTGAACCTCTGGGAGAACCCCGACAACCTCCCCAGGGAGTACAGGGAGCTCCTGGAGAGCGAGGCCGGCATAGACTTCAAGACGGGTAGGGTTCCCTCCTACGAGGAGGTTCCCAGGCTGAAGTGGCTCTTCGACCCCACCATAGAGTGGCTGAAGCCCAAGGACTTCCCGGAGATGGACTGGTCCAGGGGGCAGGTCTGGCCCCTGGACCTAACCAGGGAGAAGATGGAGATCATGGTGGAGGAGGGATACGACGGTTCGGGGAAGGACCTCCTGCACTACTCCTGCCTGGCGGACAGGAAGCTGGGGCAGTACGGGAAGACCATCCTGCTGGGGACGATGCCCTACAAGCTTCCTGAGGAGTAGATCCCCCAACGTGAGCTACCCACCCCTAAAGGGTGTGGGCTTCCTGATTCAGCGACGGGGCTTGCCCCGCGACCACGGCGGGAGCCGGGACGCAGAGT
>QNVD01000269.1 GCA_004347925.1 Hadesarchaea archaeon | reverse complement strand
ATTATTTAAAAAGGGAGGGAATCGAGAGCATAGATAACTTGGTGGGAAGGCTGGAAGGATGAAGTACATCATGGTCACCGGGGGGGTGATGAGCGGGCTGGGCAAGGGACTCACCACCGCCTCCCTGGGAAAGCTGCTCCAGGCCAGGGGGTTGAAGGTCACGGCCATCAAGATAGATCCCTACCTGAACGTGGACGCCGGAACCATGAATCCCTTCGAGCACGGGGAGATCTTCGTCACCGAGGACGGTGGAGAGATAGACCTCGACATGGGACACTACGAGCGGTTTCTGGACGTCAATTTGACCAAGGAGCACAACATCACCACGGGGCAGGTGTACTACGAGGTGATCTCCAAGGAGAGGAGGGGGGAGTACCTGGGACGCACGGTGCAGATCATCCCTCACGTAGTGGACGAGATAAAGAGGAGGCTAAGACAGGTGGCGCTGAAGAGCGGGGCCGACGTTTGCCTGGTGGAAATAGGGGGGACGGTGGGGGACATGGAGAGCATGCCTTTCCTGGAGGCGGCGAGGCAGATGAGGCTGGAGGAGGGTCCGACCAACACCCTCTTCATCCACGTCACGCTGGTTCCCTCCTCCGGGCCGATGGGAGAGCAGAAGACCAAGCCCACCCAGCACAGCGTGAAGGAGCTCAGGCAGCTGGGGATCTCACCCGACATCATCGTCTGCCGCTCGGCTACCCCCCTCACCAGCGAGGCCAGACGCAAGATCTCCCTCTTCTGCAACGTGTGGGAGAACGAGGTCATCAGCGCGGTGGACGTGAAGAACATATACGAGCTTCCCCTGGTGCTGGAGCACGAAAACCTGAGCTCCATCGTGCTGCAGAAGCTGGGGCTCAGATCCGGGGATATCGATCTCACCAGCTGGGTGGAGATGGTCTCAAAGATGGAAAACGCCAGCAAGCCTGTGAGGGTGGGGATAGTGGGGAAGTACATAAGATTCACCGACACCTACCTCAGCATCTACGAGGCCCTCAGACACGCCGCCGCCCAGAACGATGTGAAACTGGAAGTTCGGTGGATAAGCGCCGAGCGTCTGGAGAGGACGGTGGAAGCCTTCCAGGAACTCTCCCAGTGCCAGGGGGTGGTGATTCCAGGGGGCTTCGGACCCCGCGGGGCGGAGGGCAAGATCCTGGCCATCCGGTGGGCCAGGGAGAACCTGGTGCCCCTCTTGGGCCTCTGCTTCGGCTTCCAGCTGGCGGTGGTGGAGTTCTCCAGGAATGTGCTGGGACTGGAGGGGGCCAACAGCACGGAGGTGGATCCCCTCACCCCCCATCCCGTCATAGACCTGCTTCCGGAGCAGAGGGGTCTCAGGGAGATGGGGGGCACCATGAGGCTTGGGGCCCAGGAAGTCGTGATAGAGAAGGGAACCAAAGCCTTCCAGATCTACCGCAGCGAGAGGATCTGGGAAAGACACCGCCACCGTTATGAAGTTAACCCTGAGTACCTTCCCCTCCTAACCGGAAAGAACCTCCTCTTCTCAGGGAAGAGCCCCGACGGAAAGAGAATGGAGATCTTGGAGCTCTCCGATCATCCCTTCTTCATGGCCACCCAGTTCCATCCAGAATTCAAATCCCGCCCCCTCCGCCCAGCCCCCATCTTCAACGCCTTCATCAAGGCTGCCCTCTGCCGTTCCCTCAACGCCTAACCCCATCATCTAGCTTAGCCTTTTCCTCAAGCCCACTTTCTATCTCTTCTTCTTTCATTTCAAAATATTCATTAAACTATACATTTAATTAAAAGTATCCATTTTAGTATAAAATAAGGGAGGCTACTTTCACCGAAAGATATTTATTTTATGATATACAAATAAAGATAGAGGAAGATGTGGAGATTTCTGGTGCAAGAGAAGCCGGCGGAAATAATATTAGCCTTGAGAGAGGGGGAGACCTATCCTTCAGCGGTTGCCAAGAGGGTGGGTACCACGTTTGCGCACGCCCTTCACGTGCTGGCTAAGTTGGAGGAGGCTGGGCTGGTTACCTCGCGGGAGGAAGGAAGGATCCGGAGGGTGAAGCTGACCGAGAGGGGGGAGGAGCTCGCTTCCACCCTGGAAAGGTTGAAGGGGATGGTGGAGGTAATGGAGGCCTATGTGGGGCTGGAAGATCTCTACGCCAAGGAGGTGAAGAGCAAGCTGAGGGAGGAGGTGAACCGGGAGGAGGTGATGAAGAGGCTGGAAGGCCTGAGGGAGAGGGTGAAAGGGCTCGCCCAGCGGGAGGATGAGGTGGGCAGAAGGGCCAAGAAGTTCTTGGAAGAGGCGGAGAAAGTAGAGAGGGAGGTGAAAGGCATCGTGGTGGGGCCGGGATAAAGGATTACCCTTGAAAAGTAATCGCCCCAAAGAAAGGTCCCGCGGGAAAGGGGAGGAGAAGCCGTGGCACCGGGATGGACTGGGCCAGTTACCCTTTAAAGGGTAATCTGGGGAAAGGGGTGGAAAGGGGGTGGGGAGGAAGCCTAACCCTTGAAGGCTCCTGCAGATACCCATGAAAAAGGATTAAAGGGTTGAGTTACCCATAATGGAGGAAGAATAACGCATCAAGGGTAAGAGGATGGAGACGGGGGCGGAGAGACTGCTGGCCCTGGCGTACGGCAACCATCCCAAGAGCTCCTCCCTTAAACCGGAGGGGAGGAAGGTGCTGAGGAAGCTGAGGGAGGGGCCGGTGGGGCTGGAGGAGCTGATGAGGGAGCTGAACCTGGACCCCCTCTCCCCCGCCCACCGAAAACATTTTTACATCCTCCTCAAACCTCTCCGGGAGACCGGCATGATCGCCACCAGGAAGGAGGGGGGCAGGACCCTGTACTACCTGAGCTACGAGGGGTTCAGCCAGTACCTGAGGGAGCTGCGGAAGGAGGCCGAGTTCTGGCTGAAGGAAGCCGAGAAGGAGGAATCCCCATGACGAAGAAGACGGGACAGAAGGCCCTGAAGGCCAGGCAGCTGGCCCGGGAGGCCAAGCTGGCCAAGTACAAGAAGCTCCTAGCGGAGAGCGGGGAGAGCCTGGAGCTCCCGAAGCCCAGCCCGGAGGAGGAAAAGAGGAAGGAGGAGGAGCTGCGCAGCCTCTACCAGGAGATCCTCTCCAAGAGGGAGAAGAAGGAACCCCAGCCGGAGCCCAGCCCTGAGAGTTCTGGTTAGAGCCCTAAAACCCTCTCGGAAGGAACCAGGACCCCCGCAGCCCGGAACCGGTGAGAGTTTTCCACCCTTGGGGAAAAGGCTTTTAAAAGGGTTGATGCCAAAAAAGAGGAAGCCCATGAGCGAGAGGGAAGTGGCGCTGGCGGATCCTGCTGCCCTGGGCCTGGCGGCCTTCGGGGCCACCACCGTGCTCCTGAACCTCCACAACCTAGATCTCATCACCGCTACCCTGACCTTCGCCTACGGCTTCTTCTTCGGAGGCTTGGCCCAGGTCATCGCCGGGCTGGTGGATTTCAAGAGGGGGAACCTCTTCGGGGCCACGGCCTTCACCTCCTACGGCCTCTTCTGGATAGGGCTTTCCCTCTTCAAGCTGTTCGAGTGGGAGGGCCTGGTGGCGGCCGATCCCAACGAGCTGGCGGCCTGGATGGCCATCTGGGGCCTCTTCACCCTCTACATGACGATCGGGTCCCTGAAGGTGGGGGGAAGGGCCCTGCAGGTGGTCTTCGTGACGCTGACCATCCTCTTCTTCCTCCTGTCCGCCGCCTTCGCCACGGGCGAGGACCTCGTCCTGAAGGTGGCTGGGGCGGAGGGGGTGCTCTGCGGGCTCAGCGCCCTCTACACCTCCGCCGGCCTGGTGCTGAATTCCGTTTACGGGAAGAGGGTGGTCCCGCTCTGAGGCTCAGATCCTCATCCGGGGTACCCCCGGTATCTCCACCCCACCCGAGGTCAGGTTGAAGAGGGGGGCCCCCAGCTCCCCGGCCAGCCAGCTCAGGAGCTCCCCGCAGATCCTCAGCTTCTCCCTCTTCCTCTCACCCCCCTTCTTGCCCGAGTACCTGCCCACCTCCTCCCCGAGGTCCATCCCGGCCAGGTAGATCCTGGAGGCCCCCAGCTCCCAGGCCAGGAAGGCGGCCCGGTCCCCGTCCGTGAAGCCCCCGAAGTTGAGGAGCCTCCCCACCGGCTTCACCTGGGTGGTCCCCAGCAGGCGTTCGTATCCCCTCCTCCTCTCCAGGAACTCCCTCACCACCCTCCAGTTGTCCCCGTGAACGTGAACGACCAGCCAGGCCCCCCTCCGCCAGGCCTCCTCCTGATCCTCCACCTTCCCGTCCAGATCGGTTACCACCACCTCCGGGGTGCGGAACCCCATCACCGCCGAGGTGGCCCCATCGGCGGAGAGAAGGGTGCTATCCAGCCTGCCCGACCTCCTGAGCCTGAGGAGGTCCTCCTCCAAGGAGGGTCCCGCCCCCAGGACCACGCACTCCCTTCCCCTCACCCGCTCCGCCAGCTCCTCCAGCCTGGGAGGGGGAAAGGCCTCGGAAAGGAGCCTCGCCGCCCTCTCGTCCTCCCCCCTGTCCAGCCCCAGCCTCCCCGCTATCCTCAGGTACCAGGGCTCCCAGAGCTCCCAGCGCATCCCCACCTGCCCCTCACTTCCTGATCCTGCAGGTGCCGCAGACGCAGACCACCTCTACGTGCTCCCCGAAAAGGTCCCGCACCGTGGTGCCCACGTAGTGGGTGCAGTTGAAGCAAACGGGGAGACCGCAGTACCGGCACTCCCTCCAGGTCCTCCCCTTGTCCTTCTCCTTCAGCTCCCTACCGCAGCAGGAACACTTGGGCATCTTCCACCTCAGAAGTCCAGGGGGGCCCTGGAGAGGACCCTGGTGAGGTCGGAGGAGGTGAAGATCCCCACCAGCTTCCCCCCGGAGGTGACCAGAAGCCTCCTCACCCCCATGTCGGACATGATCCTAGCGCACTCCTTCACCGTGTAGCTTTCGTCCACGGTTATGAGGGGTGCCGAGCAGTGGTCCTTGAGCTTGGCCCTCTTGGGGTCCACCCCCTCCGCCAGCACCCTGGAGAGGAGGTCCCTCTCGGTGAAGATCCCGTAGGGCTTCCCCCTCAGGGTCACCAGCACGCTCCCTATCCTCTTCTTCCCCATCACCCTGCAGGCCTCTAGGACGCTCTTCTCCCCATCCATTTTGAACAGCTTTCGGTTGCAGACCTCTCCTATCTTCACCTCTAAAGGAGGGAGAGGGGGGTTATAAACTCCCTTTCCAGACTACGGAGATGCACCCCTGGTCCAGACTGGGATGGTGTGCCCTGCTGGCCCCCCCTCTGGCCTTCACCTGCATCCTCCTCTCCATCCACCTCTCCCCCTCCTTCAGCTGGCAGGAGAACGCCCTGAGCGACCTGGGGGTGGGGGAGACCTCCTCCCTCTTCAACTTCGGGCTCATGGCGGCCGGCCTCCTGCTCCTCCTCTTCTCCCTGGCCTCCCTCCTCCTCCTGCGGGGGGAGCGTTCCGGCCTTTTTTCCTCCCTCCTGCTGGCCGCCGACTCCCTCTGCCTCTTCGGGATAGGCCTCTTCCCCGAGAACTGGGAGGAGGTGCACCTCCTCTTCTCCGTGCTCTTCTTCCTCCTCTTCCCCCTCTTCGCCCTGGCCTTTTCCGCCCTTCTCTGGGAGAAGGGCCTGAGGAGGGGGGCCCTGCTCACCCTCCTCCTCTCCCCCCTCACCATCCTCCCCTGGCTCTACCCCTGGAGGGGATGGGCCATCCCCGAGACCCTCTCCTCCTCCGCGGCCTCCCTCTACGTGATGATCCTGGGGGCCCTCATGCTCTCGGGCAGGCCCCCCTACGCCCCCCGGAGAGGGTGATCCCGTGAGGGTGGAGGCCAGCGCCCCTGGTGCGGTTTTCCTCTTCGGGGAGCATTCGGTGGTCTACGGCTACCCCTCCCTCAACGCCTCCGTCAGCGGTAGGGTGAGGGTGGCGGTAGAGGGGAGGGAGGACGAAAGGGTGGAGATAAGCTCCAGGGGCTGGGGAAGGGCCTGGGGAAGGGTGGTGGGGGGGGAGAGGCCCAGGCTGGAGCTCCGGGGAAGGGAGTTCTCGTACGTGAAAAAGGCCCTGGAGCTGACCTTCTCGGAGGTGGGGGACGCCTGTGGCCTGAGGATGGAGATCTCCTCCGACCTCCCCGCGGGGGCGGGGCTCTCCAGCTCCTCCGCCACCAGCGCGGCCACGGTGGCGGCCGCCCTCCGCCTGCTGGGGGAGAGGGTGGATCCCAGGAGGGTGGTGGAGCTGGCCTTCAGGACCGAGCTGGAGATCCAGTCCGTGGCCAGCAAGGCGGGGGTCTCGGTGGCCACCTACGGGGGCTTCCTGAGGATGGAGAAGGGGGAGATACGAAGGCTCTCCGGCTTACCCAGCCCGGACTTCGTGATAGGCTACACCGGGGTCTTCAGCGCCACGGGCCCCATGGTCAGGAAGGTCAGGAGGCTGAGGGAGGAGCGGCCCAGGGAGGTGGAGGCCCTCTTCGGGCTCATGGGCCTCCTGACGGACGAGGGGCTCAAGGGCCTGAGGGAGAAGGACTGGAAGAGGGTGGGGGAGCTCATGAACCTCAACCAGGCCTGCCTGGCCGCCCTAGGGGTTAGCTCCCCCGCCTTGGAGAGGCTCATCCGGGCCGCCAGGGAGGCTGGGGCCTACGGGGCCAAGCTCACGGGGGGTGGGG
>QNVD01000268.1 GCA_004347925.1 Hadesarchaea archaeon | reverse complement strand
GCCAGCATCCCCTCCTCCCCCGTTCCCAGCTCCCTTATCCTGAACCCCACCCTCACCCCTCCCTCCCTCACCTCGGGGCACACCACCCCTCCCACCCTGACCCCCCTCTCCCTCAGGAGCTCAACTGTCCTCCCTATCACCGTGCTCTTGCCGCTCCCCGGCCTGCCCGTCAGCAGGAAGTTCTTCACCTACCCAGACCCGCTGGGGAGGATAAAAGGGGGGGATGCCAGGAGGGTTGATGGCGGGGAGGGAGGTGGCGGGGCTGGATGAGGCGGGGAGGGGACCCGTGCTGGGGCCCATGGTGCTCTGCGGGGTGGTGGTGAGGGAGGAGGATCTGGAGTTCCTGAGGGAAAGCGGGGTCAGGGACTCCAAGCTCCTCACCCCCTCCAGGAGGGAGAGGCTGGTCCCCCTGATAGAGGCTAGGGCCCTCAGGTTCAGGCTCCTGGAGCTGCAGCCGCGGGAGATAGACGAGGCCCTCGGGAGGGGGGTGAACCTGAACGAGCTGGAGGCGCGCGGCTTCGCCCGCCTCCTGAACGAGCTCAGGCCCCAGGTGGCCTACGTGGATTCCCCGGACCCCAATCCCGAACTCTTCAGGAGGAGACTGCTCAGGTACCTGGAGGTGAAGCCCGAGCTGGTGGTGGAGAACTCGGCCGACAGGAAGTACAGGGTGGTGGGGGCCGCCTCCATCCTGGCCAAGGTGAGGAGGGACGAGCGCCTCAGAGAACTCAGGGAGAGATACGGGGAGCTGGGATCCGGATACAGCCATGACCCCCTCACCGTGCGCTTCCTCAGGGAGTGGGTGGAGGAGCACGGGGACCTCCCCCCCTTCGCCAGGAGGTCCTGGGAGACCTGCCGGAGGCTGCTGGAGGGTTATAAGAGGGGAGGGGGGAGGTAGGAGGATGGAGGCCCTCCTCATCATCGACATGCTCAACGACTTCGTGAGGGGGAAGTTCGGCTTTCCCGGGGCCAGGAGGATCGTGCCCACCCTCCGTACCCTTCTGGAGGGATGGCGGGAGGGGGGGAAACCCGTGGTCTATGTCTGCGACTCCCACCCCCCGGACGATCCCGAGTTCGGCCTCTGGGGTCCCCACGCGATCAAGGGGACGGAGGGGGCCAGGGTGATCCCCGAGCTGGAGCCGAAGGAGGGGGAGAGGGTGGTGGAGAAGAGGAGGTACAGCGGTTTCTTCGGGACGAACCTCCAGGAGGTGCTGGAGGGTGTGGGGGCCGAGGGAGTGGTGCTCACCGGGGTGCTGACCGAGGTCTGCGTCCTGCACACCGCCGCCGACGCCTTCTTCAGGGGGTACAGGGTAACGGTGGTAAGGGACGCCGTCTCCTCCCCCAGCCAGAAGGCCCACCACTGGGCCCTGAAGTACATGAAAAAGATTTATGGGGCCAGGGTGACCAGCTCCTTCAAGCTCCTGAGGGAGAGAAAATGAGGCTCTTCCACATCGCCACCGACGAGGAGATAAGGGGCGGGGAAACCACCGACGTCTACTTCAGGAGGACCATGCAGGTCCTCAGGGCCAAGGGGCTGGACAGGGTTAGGGTGGTGGCCGAGATCACCTCCCACTCCCTCCCCAGGGGCTGGCCCTGGGGGATCCTCTGCGGGGTGGAGGAGGCGGCCAGGCTGCTGGAGGGCAGGGAGGTGAACGTCTACTCCCTTCCCGAGGGGACGGTCTTCCGTCCGGAGGATGCGTTCGGGGTGAGGGTCCCGGTGATGGTCCTGGAGGGGCCCTACGGGGAGTTCTGCGAGCTCGAGACCCCCCTGCTGGGCCTGCTCTGCCAGGCCTCGGGGGTGGCCACCATGGCCGGAAGGCTCAGGAAGCTGGCGGGGAAGAAGCTGCTGATAGGGTTCGGGATGAGGAGGGTCCACCCCGCCCTTGCCCCCATGGTGGACCGAGCCTCCTACATAGGGGGGGTGGACGGGGTGTCCAGCCTGGCGGGGGCGAGGGCCATAGGGAGGGAGCCCATGGGAACCATGCCCCACGCCCTCATCATCGTGGTGGGGGATCAGGTGAGGGCCTGGAAGGCCTTCGATGAGGTGATCCCCCCGGAGGTTCCGCGGGTGGCCCTGGTGGACACCTACTTCGACGAGAAGACCGAGGCCATCCTGGCGGCCGAGGCGCTGAAGGACAGGCTCTGGGGGGTGAGGCTGGACACCCCCTCCTCCAGGAGGGGAAACATGGCCACCCTCATAAGGGAGGTGAGGTGGGAGCTGGACCTCAGGGGTTACTCCCACGTGAAGATCCTGGTCTCGGGGGGAATAAACGACGAGAACCTCAGGGAGCTTTGCGAGGCGGGGGCGGACGGCTTCGGGGTGGGAACCTCCCTCAGCAACGCCCCCACCATAGACTTCGCCCTGGACATCGTGGAGAAGGAGGGGAAGCCCGTGGCCAAGAGGGGAAAGCTGGGAGGGAGGAAGGAGGTCTGGAGGTGCGAGCACTGCCTGAGGGAGGTGGTCCTCCCGCTGGGGAGGGGTCCCCCCGCCTGTCCCTCCTGCGGCTCCCCCTGCTCCCCCCTCCTCCTCCCCCTGATCAGGGAGGGAAAGGTTCAGCCCCTCCCGAGCGTGGAGGAGATCAGGAAAAGGGTGCTGGAGCAGCTGGAGAAGCTCCCTCCCCTCCCCTGATAAAAACCAAATAGTCCCACGGAGAGGGTGAGGGATGGAACTGGAAACCCACGAGGCCAGGGTCCTCCTCTTCCTCAGGGAGAGGGGAAGGGCCTGGATGGAGGAGGTGGAGAAGGGGGAGGGGATGGAGCACTCCGCCGTGATGAGGGCGGTTCTGGGGCTGGCGGAGAGGGGGTACCTCTCCGTGGAGGAGGAGCGCTCCTTCCTCCTCTCCCTCACCCCCGAGGGAAGGAGGTACGCCGAGGAGGGCCTGCCGGAGAGGAGGATGCTGGAGGGCTTGGGGGAGGGGAAGAGGGTGGAGGAGCTGCTCTCCTCCGGGTCCAGGGAGGAGGCCACCATCGCCCTGGGCTGGCTGCGGAGGAAGGGACTGGTCGAGGTGAGGGGAGGGGAGGTGAGGCCCACCCCGGAGGGGAGGAGGGCCCTGTCCGGGAGGTGGCCCGAGGAGGAGCTGCTCGGGAGGCTTCTGGAGGAGGAGGTTTCCCTCCCCGGACTCACCCCCGAGGCCGAGCTCCTCAGGAGGAGGGGGCTGGTGGAGGTGAGGGAGAAGACCAGGCGCCTCCTCTCCCTGACCGAGGAGGGAAGGAGGAGGGCCGCGGAGGTGAGGATCCAGGAGGAGGTCACGGAGCTCACCCACGAGCTCCTGGTGAGCGGGAGGTGGAGGGAGGTCAGGTTCAAGAGGTACGATCCCTCCGAGGGCGTCCCACCCCTCCACCCCGGCAGGATCCACCCCCAGCAGAGGGTGATCGAGGAGGTGAGGGAGGCCCTGCTGGCCATGGGCTTCGTGGAGATCAAGAGCAGGGCGGTGGAGTCGGAGTTCTGGAACTTCGACGCCCTCTTCCAGGCGCAGGATCACCCCGCCAGGGAGATCCACAGCAACTTCACCCTCTCCCGCCCCTCCACCACCAGGCTCCCCCCCTCCCTGCTGAGGAGGGTGGCCAGGGCCCACGAGAGGGGGGTGGAGGGATCCACCGGCTGGGGGTACCGGTTCAACCCCGAGATCAGCAGGAGGGCGGTCCTCTGCTCCCAGACCACCGCCGCCACCGTCCGCTACCTGGCCTCCCACCCACGTCCCCCCCTGAAGGTCTTCTGCATCGACCGGGTTTACAGGCACGAGAGGATAGACTACAAGCATCTGGCCGAGTTCTACCAGTGCGAGGGGATAGTGATGGACGAGGGGCTGACCTTCAGGGACATGCTGGGCTACCTTAAGCTGATCCTCCACACGCTGGGCTTCCGGGAGGTGAGGTTCCGGCCCGGGTACTTCCCCTTCACCGAGCCCTCCGTGGAGGCCGAGGTCTACCACCCGGGGAGGGGGGAGTGGGTGGAGGTGCTGGGGGCGGGAATGTTCAGGCCCGAGCTCCTCAGGCCCCTGGGGGTGAGGCACCCCGTGCTGGCCTGGGGGATAGGGCTCTCCAGGATCGTGATGATGAGGCTGGGGCTGGAGGACATAAGGGATCTCTTCTGCAACGATCTGGAGGCCCTCCAGGGCTGGGGCCTCAGGGGGAGATAGATGCCGACCCTCTCCGTGAGCTACGAGGACTTCTGCTCCCTGCTGGGGGAGAGGAGGGGGAAGGAGGAGCTCTGCCGGAAGCTGGCCCTGATGGGGGTGGAGGCGGAGGTTTCGGGTGAGGAGCTGAGGATGGAGATCCTGCACAACCGCCCCGACCTCCTCAGCCCGGAGGGGGTGGCCAGGGCCCTCCGGGGCTTCCTGGGGAAGGGGGGAGGCCTCCCCACCTACTCCCTCTCCCCCTCCGGGATCACAGTCAGGGTGGATCCGAGCGTGAGGGGGGTTAGGCCCTTCATAGCCGCCGGGGTGGTGAGGGGGGTGAGGCTGAGCGGGGAGGTGGTGGCTTCCCTCATGCAGACCCAGGAGAAGCTCCACGAGTTCCTGGGAAGGCGGAGGAAGGGGTCGATCGGGGTCTACGACCTGGACACGGTGGAGCCCCCCTTCACCTACACCACGGTGGAGCCCGAGGGTATCTCCTTCGTTCCCCTGGACTTCGGGGAGAGCCTCACCCCCGCCCAGATCCTGAGGCTCCACCCCAAGGGCAGGGAGTACGGCTGGATCCTGGAGGGCAAGAGGAGGTACCCCCTGCTGGTGGACCGCCGGGGAAGGGTGCTCTCCCTCCCCCCCATCATCAACAGCGAGGAGACCAGGGTGACGGAGAAAACCACCAGCCTCTTCATAGACGTGACGGGGGAGAGGGAGAGGGAGGTACAGCTGGGGCTGGTGCTCATGATGACCTCCCTGGCGGAGAGGGGCTTCAGCCTCCAGAGCGTGAGGATCAGGTACCCGAACCGCTCGGTGGAGACTCCCTCCCTGAGGCCCAGGAGGCTGGAGCTGGGGGAGGAGGAGGTGAGGGAGGTGCTGGGCCTGGAGCTGGGGGCGAGGAGGATAGCCTCCCTCCTCAGGAGGATGGGCTACGGGGTGGAGGTTAGGGGGAAGAGGCTCAGGGTGCTGGCCCCGCCCTTCAGGGCGGACCTGCTCCACCCGGTGGACCTGGTGGAGGATGTGGCCATAGCCTACGGGTACGACAGGATACCCCCCAGGGTGAAGGGGGTGAACACGGTGGGGAGGAAGGCGTGGGTGGAGGAGCTCTCCGACAGGGTGCGCCTGGTCATGGTGGGGCTGGGCTTCACGGAGGTGATGACCTACACCCTCACCAACCCAGGGATCAACTTCGAGATGATGAGAACGAAGGGGGAGGCGGTGGAGATAGCCAATCCCGTTTCCCAGGAGCTCACCATCCTCAGGACCTGGCTCCTCCCCTCCCTCCTCCAGGTGCTGCGCTCCAACAAGAAGCACCCCCTCCCCCAGAGGATCTTCGAGGTGGGGAACGTGGTGCTCCTGGACGAGGGATCGGAGACGGGGGCCGTGGAGAGGAGGAGGCTGGGGGCCTGCGTGGCGGGGAGGCCGGCGGGGTGGAGCCACGTGAAGGCGGTGGTGGAGGCCGTGCTCAGGGAGTTCGGGATCCGGCCGGAGGTGAGGGCCGTGGAGCACCCCAGCTTCCTGGAGGGTAGGGTGGCCGAGTTCCTCTGGAGGGGCAGGAGGCTGGGGATGGCGGGGGAGGTGCACCCGGAGGTGCTGCTCCACTTCGAGCTCGAGCATCCCGTGGCCTCCCTGGAGCTGGAGGTGGAGGCCCTGGGCGGGGAAGAATTAAAAGAGGGGAAGGGAGAAGGTTAAACGGCCATGAGGGATTTTTCCGCGGTCGAAAGGGCTGGCGGGACACGTGAACGCCGGTGCATCGCCGCGGGCACACCCGAGCCGCTGCCGGGACAGCCGTACCATTTGGGTCCTCCCGCGAGTTGAGGGCGGGAACACCCTGCGATGAGCGGGCAGCCAACCCTGGTACGCCACACCGGCAGGCCCCGTCTTCCCACCACGAGGGTTAGCGGGTGGAGAGCGCCGCAGGCGTACGAGGAAACCCGTGGTTAGTGTGTTGGGGGGCGGGGCACTTATCCCGCGCAGAACCAAGACGAAAGGGAGACCGACAGGCGGGAGAGGACCTCGTTCTCCAGCGTGTTCTCCACCTGCTGCCTCACGGTGGAGGAGAGGGAGGAGGAGGAGAGGTAGATCACGCTCACCACCCCCGCCACGGTGATCAGCACCGCGCTGAGGATGAGGAGGTACTCCAGCGCCCCCTGTCCCCTTCCCCTGCCCATCCTTATACTTCCCTCTCCCACTTCTTAAGATGGGAGGGGACGGACAGGTGGGTCTGGAGTTCCTCCTCATCCTCAGCAGCCTCATGATCCTCCTCGCCGCCTTCACCCTCCCCCTCTACCTGGAGGCGAAGGAGGGGGCCAGGGAGGCCTCCTCCCTCGCGGAGGCCAGGGACGCCGCCGGCAGGATAGCGGCGGCCGTGAACGCGGTGTACGCGGGGGGACCCGGGGCCAGCCAGGAGGTTCTGGTCTGGCTGCCCAGGGGGGTGGTGGGCCTCTCCGTGGGGGGTTACGACCACCTAGAGGTGGACGGGGTCACCGCTCGGGACGGGGAGGTGGCCAGGGACGGGA
>QNVD01000267.1 GCA_004347925.1 Hadesarchaea archaeon | reverse complement strand
GATCCCGGGGTCCAGGGAGGAGAGGAAGCGGGCAATCCTCTCCACCTCCTCCCCCTCCACCAGCCCAGGGACGTAGACGCTCTCCACGCTCAGGGGGAGGGAGCGGGAGAGGATCCTCCTGAGGTTCTCCAGCACCCTGCGGTTGTCCCCCCCCGTCACCCTGCGGTGCAGGGAGGGGGTGTAGGCCTTCAGGCTCACGCAGATCTCGTCCACCCCCTCCAGCACCTCCTCCCCCAGCCCGTAGCCGTTGGTGAGCAGCCTCACGGCCATACCCCTTTCCCTGAGCTCCCCCAGCAGCGCCGGCAGCTCGGGATCCAGCGTGGGCTCCCCGCCCAGCAGGATGACCCTCCTGGCCCCCGCCCGCTCCAGGAGTGCCAGGACCTCCTCCAGCCCCAGGAAGCGGAGGGGGGCGCTGGGGGGACGGCGCAGGTGGACGTCGTAGGGATTTCCCCTCCGGACGCAGAAGGAACAGCGGAAGTTGCAGCCGTGGAAGTGGAGGCAGGCGGTCCGCACCTCCGGGGAGTAGGTGAGGTGGTAGACCCTCATCCCCTCCCCCTCTTCCTCCTGGTTTATAAGCTTGGACATATTATCCATTTTTTAAGATGGGGAGCGTGGAGGAGCTGGTCCGCAGGAGGTTCAGGCTCCTGGTCCTGCTGGGGATGGTGCTGGTGGGGCTGAGCAAGTGGCTCTACCTCTCCGGCCTCCTCCTCCCCAACCTGGAGCTGGTGATCCCCACCCTGGTGGTGGTGGGCTCCTTCGCCCCCTCCCTGGGGGAGGAGGGGGGATGGGGGAGGGTGAACCGGTACTTCGGGGTGCTGGCCCTCCTGGCCGTCTTCCTGACGGACCTCTGGGTCTGGGGCTGGAGGCCCATTTACCTCTTCACCTGGTCCGGCTTCCTGCTTGCCTGGGGGCTGGGGCTGAGGAGCAGGCTCTCCCCCTTCTCGAGCTTCCCCTCCCTCCTGGGCAGCTCCCTCATCACCACGGCGGCGGCCATCCTCCTCTTCGACCTCTGGACGGGGGTGGTGGGCTGGTCCCTCCTGCACGCCCCCCTCTGGGTGGCCTTCCTAGGGCAGGTGCCCTTCACCCTCCGCCACCTCTCCTCCCTCCTCTTCGTCCCCCCGCTGGTGGGGGCGGTCAAGCTGCTGGTGAGGGTGCCCGTGGGGGTGGCGGTGAGGGCGGGCGGGGGGATCCGCTCCGGGGTGCGGTCCTGAATTTTCCTCCAATTTTATAGGGGTGGCTCCAGAGAAGGATGAGGGGTGGTGCCTTTGGTGAGGGAGGAGGGAGAGGGGTTTGTGGGTCTCAGAATCACCAAGCTCTCCCCCTCCGAGCTGCTGGGTCGGCCCCTCAACCCCGTGGAGGAAAAGTATGCCCCTGAGGTGCTCTACGTGGCCGGTTCCATGCCGATCCCGATCCCCTCCCCGCGGGTGGCCGTCATCGGGACGAGGCATCCCACTCCGGCTGGGATCAGAAGCACACAGGAGATAGTCGGTAAACTCGTGGAGGGCGGGGTAATAGTGGTCAGCGGTCTGGCGCGGGGAATAGACACGGTGGCCCACCGAACGGCCATGGAGCGCGGGGGGAGGACCATCGCCGTTCTGGGCACCCCGCTGGACAGGTTCTATCCTCCCGAAAATCGTCCGCTGCAGGAAAGGATAGCCAGCGAGCACCTGGTCGTCACGCAGTACCCGATAGGACATCCCACTCAGCCCAAGGATTTCGTCTTGAGGAACAGGACGATGGCACTGATCTCCCAGGCGAGCATCATCGTGGAGGCGGGAAGGACGAGCGGTGTGATCTCCCAGGGCTGGGAAACCCTGAGGCTGGGCAGGCCCCTGTTCCTTTGGCACACATTGCTTGAAAAAGACCTGGGGTGGCCCGAGAGGATGCTCGACTACGGTGCATACGTTCTTAGGAAACCCACCGAGATCAAGCGGATAGTAGACGAGTTTGTCCTCTCTGGGGAATTTACCCACATCGGAGAGGGAGCTCTTGAAAGCCCTCCTGCGTCTTGAGTATGGTTCACTTCTCTCCTACTGCCCGCGCAGCACCTCGCAAGCTGGAAGGTTTAGCAGGTGGCTGGTGCACATCATCAAAAATGAGTTTCCAGTAGAAGTTCGGTCCCTGCCTCGGGAGTGGGTTGTCGGTATAACAGGGCACCATGTTTTGCCCTCTGAGCTGATCGCCAACCTAATATCCCGCAATCTTCAAAACTTGCCTTTTGCCTGGTTCTTCGAAGAGGCCGTTCTGGTGCCCGTGCCCCGAGCCTCCCTGATGCAAAAGGACTCGCTGTGGCCATCACTCAACATAGCGAGGGCCCTGGAAAAGAATGGTCTCGGGGAATGCAGGGTCTTGCTCAGAAGAGTCAAACCCATTAGGAGGTCTTCGCTGGTCCCCGCTGAGAGACGACCGAAACCCTTGGAGCACTATGAATCCATGTCGGTGGAGAAGATGCTCACGGTGCCTACCTCAGTGGTGTTGGTCGACGACATCCTCACGAGGGGGCATACTTTTCTGGGGGCAGCGTGACGCCTTCAGGAAGCTTTCCCAGAAACCAGAATAGTGGCGTTTGCGGCGGTGCGCACGGTTAGCAGCGAGAGGGAGTTCGGAGGCTGGATGGACCCGAAAAAGGGGTTCATCCAGTACCGTCCCGAGAGAGGGGATGCCCTGAGGAGGCCCTGAGTCCCATCCTACAGCCTCGTTGCCATGTACCGGACCACGGGATCGGGGATGGTGAAGGAGCCGTCCAGATCGAACAGTCCTGGCCCAGCTGGGGGGCTGCTGGCTCTTCCTAGAGTTACCCTAACCACATAGACCTCCCCCCTCTTCGAGCATGGAGGCCGTCAGAGTCCTCAGAATGTCGGAGATCCTCTTGTTGTTGAACCCCCCGAACCTGCTCTCCAGCGCTTTCTTGATCTCGCTCCACCTGGCCCCCAGCGCGGCGCTCCTCAGGACCGTCAGGTTTTTTATATTCGTTTAACCAAAGTTATCAAAAATGATAACCTGGGTAGATTGAAATGAAAAAGCTCGAGCTGCTGCGGGAGCTGGCGAAAGTTCCCGTCTTCAGCAACAAAACGGTTAGGGACCTCACAGGAAAGAGCGGCCAGTACACTCGGTTGGTGGTCCACCGGATGAAGCGCGAAAAGTTGATCAGGGAAATCGAGAGGAACAAGTACACCCTCCACGAAGATCCCCTTCTGATAGCCTCGAGCATCACCTGGCCCTCCTACATCTCCTGCTGGGCGGCCCTCAGCCACCACCACCTCACGGAGCAGCTCCCCACCGCGATTCATGTCGTCACCACCCGTAGCCGAAAACGAAGAGAGATAGAGTTTGGGCGCGCGCGCATAGTCTTCATAAAAACCACCCCCTCCCGCTTCTTCGGTTTTGAGAAGATCCAGATGGGCGGTCTTGAGGTGTTCATGGCCGAGCCCGAGAAGGCGCTCATAGACTCGGCGCTCTTCCACCGGGCCTCCTTTTCCGAGATCTCCGAGATGGTGGAGAAAAACCTGGAATCGATCGATGCAGAGAAGCTGCTCGACTGCCTGATCAGGGTCGGTGATGGGGCAACCGCAAGGCGCTTCGGCTACCTGCTGGAGCACCTCGGGATCGAGAGCCGGGAGAAGCTCGGGAAATTCGTGGGCAAAAGCTACACGGTGCTGGATTACGCCCTGCCCGCCGGAGGGAGGAGGGACGAGCGGTGGATGGTGATAGACAATGTTGACCCGAGATGAGCTCGCCGAGGTAGCCAGGCTCAAGCGTTTGACCTTAAAAAATGCCGAGCGGGACTACCTGCAGGAACTTCTGCTCTTCTCCCTCTACGCCGGGGTAGGCAGGGAGCTCGCTTTCAAGGGGGGCACATGCCTGTACAAGCTGCACGGGCTAAACCGGTTCAGCGAAGACCTGGATTTCACGCTTGTCAGGCCCATCGACCTCGATGAGGTGATGAGGGAAACCGTCCGCCGGCTGAGATTCTTCGGCGTCTCCGGACAGGTGAAAGAAGCGAAGAAACACGCAAAGGAGATGAATTTTGGAATCCTCCTCCGCGGCCCGCTCTTCACCGGGGACAGGGCGAGCCTCTGCTTCATACCCGTAAACGTCAGCCTGAGGGAGGGAATAGCCTTGGATCCCGAACGGGTGACTCTCAGGTCCCTCTACCGCGAGATCCCCGGCTTTGAGGTCTTTTCCATGACGGTGAAGGAAATGCTGGCGGAGAAGGTGCGGGCGATCTTCGCGAGGGGAAAACCCCGCGATCTCTATGACCTTTGGTTCTTCCTGAAAAGAGGAGTTCGGCTGGATCCGAGCTTGATAAACAGAAAGCTCAGACTGTACAGGATGAGGTTTGACGCAGAAAAATTTGCCCGGTGTGTTGAGGCGATGGGCAAACGCTGGGAGGTCGACTTAAAAAACCTGGTCGTGGGAAGCCTGCCCAGCTTTGAGGAGGTCAAGGCCGAGGTAATCGGGAGCCTCGGAGGCTAGCGCTTCCCGGAAGCCATGTACCGGATCACGGGATCGGGGATGGTGAAGGAGCCGTCCGGCAGCCTCTCCAGGTACCCGTAGCGGACGAGGTTGTCCAGCAGGTAGGTGAGGTTTGACCTGGGTACGGGGCCCAGCCTCCCGCACACCCTCCCGTAGATCTCGGACCAGCGGGTGGCCCCCTCCGCCACCGCCCTGAGGACGACCCCGTACCGGTCGCTCCCCTTCAGGACCTTCCTGCTCTCCTCGGCCGCCAGGCCCGCGGCCATCCTCAGGAACCTCTCCAGCTCCGCCCTCCCCTCGGAGACGCAGGTGTGGCCGTAGAGGGTCAGCCACCCTATGAGCCCGTCCAGGCAGTCCACCACCTCCTCCAGCTCCGGGGCCCTCACCCCGGCCTCCTCGAATCCCCTCCGCAGGAAGTCCAGCGCCTCCTCCCTGCTGAGCCTGCGGAGGTTGAGGACCCTGGCGTACCTGCCGTACAGGGGGGAGCGGGGCTCCTCCGTCCCCAGGAAGTCGTGCAGCAGCCCTACCTGGGACCCCGTGAGGACGAAGGCCAGGTGGTCCAGGTTGTCGATGGCCCAGGCCAGCAGCCCGTCGTACCTGGTCCTCCCCGCCATCCTCAGGTACTGGGCCTCGTCGATGGCCAGGATCACCCTCTCCCCCCGGGAGGAGGCCCACCCGTCGAGGGCCCTGAGGAGCTCGGGGAGCGGGGCCCCCCTCTCCCTCCAGTCGAGCTGGACCTCGAACCCCCCGATCCTCACCCCCCTCACCCTCTCCAGCCAGGAGGCCAGGCGGTGGGTCCTGCTCAGCCTGGAGAGCTCCTGCGAGAGGGCCCGGTACAGCTGGAACCTGGAGAGGGAGCCCTGCGTGAAGTAGATCTCCCTCAGGTCCAGCCTCAGGAAGGGGAGGCCGCCCTCCGCGAGCGCCACGTTGAGCAGGGAGGATTTCCCCAGCCTCCTCATCCCCTGGATCACCACCAGCTTCTCCCTCCTCATGGCCTCCAGCAGCTCCCGGAGCTCCTCCTCCCTGTCGTAGAAGTCCTTCTTGCTCCTCTTGGGCTCCGGATCGAACAGCATGTTCAACCCCTTGAACTAGTTCAACCCCTTGAACTAATAAAGGTTGGTGAACGGTTCCCCCGGGGCCCCCAGGTGGCTGATGCCCGGTGGCCCGCTAGCACCCCTCCCTCAGGGTCAGCCCGTGCTCGGAGGCGAACTCCCTCAGCCTCCTCAGCGCCCTCTCCACGATCCTCGCATGCCTCTCCTCCCTGGACCCTCCCCCCGAGGGGGGAGGGAAGAGGCCGAAGTTCACGTTCATGGGGGAGAAGCCCCTGGGGCTCGCGGAGGTTATGTACTGGGCCAGGGCCCCTATGGCGGTCTCGGGGGGGAAGGTCAGGGGGGGCCTGCCCAGGACCAGCCTGGCCCCGTTCAGGCCGGCCACCAGCCCCGAGGCCGCCGACTCCACGTACCCCTCCACCCCCGTGATCTGCCCGGCGAAGAGGATGCCCGGGTGCTCCCTCAGCTGGTAGGTGGGGAGCAGGACGGCGGGGGAGTTTATGTAGGTGTTGCGGTGGATGCAGCCGTAGCGGAGGAACTCGGCGTCCTCCAGCCCGGGGATCATCCTGAAGACCCTCCTCTGCTCCCCCCACCTCAGGCTGGTCTGGAACCCCACCATGCTGAACATGGTCTCCGCCCGGTTCTCCGGCCTGAGCTGCACCACGGCGAAGGGCCTCCTCCCCGTCCTGGGGTCCCGGAGGCCCGTGGGCCTGAGGGGGCCGTAGGCCAGGGTCAGGTAGCCCCTCCTGGCCAGCTCCTCTATGGGGAGGCAGCCCTCGAAGAAGACGGCCCTCTCGAACTCGTGGGGGAGGTGGCGCTCGGCCGAGACCAGGGCCTCCCAGAACCTCCTGTACTCCTCCTCCGTCATGGGGAGGTTCAGGTAGGCGGGCTCCTCCGAGTACCTGGACCCCCTGAACCCCCTTTCCCTGTCGACGGTCTCCCCGTCCACGATGGGGGAGACGGCGTCGTAGAAGTAGAGGAACTCGGAGCCCACCAGCCCCCTGATCCCCTCCGCCAGGGGACCGTGGGTCAGGGGGCCGGTGGCTATCACCACCGGGGCCTCGGACGGGATTTCCCTCACCTCCTCCCTCCTCACCTCTATCAGGGGATGGCCCTCCACCCTCTCCGTCACCAGC
>QNVD01000266.1 GCA_004347925.1 Hadesarchaea archaeon | reverse complement strand
TCAGGGTTCACCCGTCCTCTTCAGGAGCCTGAGCCTGCGGAAACCCACCCTCCTCCCCACCTCCGGCTTCTCCTCACCGTAGACCCACCTGAACCTCATCCCCTCGAAGCTGCCCAGCACCCCCTCCAGCTCCTCCCTCCTCAGGGGCCTCACGGGGCTGGGGCGCAGGGGGGTGTTCACCTGAACCTCGTCTGGCCCTATGGTCCTGATCACCTCCGCGATCCTCCCGCAGGCCTCCAGGTTCTGGGGGATCACCATCACCTCCACGGCGAACTCTCCCCCGAACTCCCTCCTGAACTCCCTCATCCCCTCCACCACCCCCTCCCACCTCAGGGAGGGGTGGGGACGGTTGATCTCCCTGAACCTCCCCTCCCCCTCCGCGTCCAGCTTGCCCTTCACCAGATCGGCCAGGGCCAGCTCTCCCCTCACCTCCCCGCTCCCCATCAGGGAGGAATTGGTCAGGACGGCCACGGGGAGGTCGGAGACCCTCCTCGCCACCCCTATCAGCTCCCCCAGGTTCCCGGCCAGGGTGGGCTCCCCCAGGCCGCAGAAGGTGATCACGTCAGCCTCCACCTCCCGCAGGGCCTCCCTCAGCTCCCTCTCCACCCTCTCCGGAAAGACCGAGACCCTCCTCTCCACGGTCTTCTCCGCCGTGGGGCCGGAGGAGCAGTAGAGGCAGTCAAAGGAGCACCTCTTCGTCCACCCCCCCTGCGGATCCACCCCCAGCGACCTCCCCAGCCTCCAGGAGGGGACGGGACCGTAGACCACCTCCATCTCCTCTCCCCCGCGAAACCCTGTGAGCTACCCACCCCTAAAAGGGTGTGGGGTTTCCCGCTCGCATGTGCTAAAAACCTTCCCGGGAGAGAAAGATGGGCGGGGCCCTCTTCCCCGTAGCCATGGCCCCAGGAGCGAGGCGATGAGAAGGGCGCCCACACGCGGGGGAACAGCCCCGCCTACCTACCCAGCCTCTGGAGGGCCAGCTCCGCCGCCCTCCTCCCCGAGAGGAGCATGCCTCCGAAGACCGGCCCCATCCTGGGCAGGCCGAATACCGCGCCGACCGCCATCCCCGCCACGATCAAGCCCGGGTAAACCTCCGAGGTGTACCTCACCACCTCCTCCTCCGCCCTCTCCGCGAACATGGGACCCTCCCCCATCATCTTACCGGTGGGGGTGGGGAACCTGACATCCGGAACCTTTTTCTCCAGCATCCTGGCGAGGGAGGCCTCGTGGCCCGTGGAGTCTATGACCACCCTGGCCAGCACCCCAACCGGATCCACGTGCAGCCTGGAGAGGCTCACCGCCCTCCAGTTCACCACCACCCCGCACACCCTCCCCTCCTTCACCACCAGGTCCTCCGCCTCCAGCCCCACCAGGATCCTCGCCCCGGCGTCTATGGCAGAGGAGGTGCACTTGGCCACGGCCTCCACGGCATCCGCGGTGAGCAGCTCCCCCTCTCCCCTCAGCCTCACCCCGACCTCCTCCAGGAGGGGGGCCGCCTCCCTCTCCACCGCTATCCTGGGAAAGAGCATCCCTCCCCCCCACATCCCTCCTCCCACCCAAAGGTTGCGCTCGAAAACGGCCGTCCTCACCCCCCTGCTGGCTAGGTACCTGGCGGCCGTCAGGCCGGCTGGTCCCGCCCCCACCACCACCACCTCCAGCTCCAGGCTCTCCAGCAGGGAACGGGAGAACTCCCCTATGATCCTGGTCGCTATTTCCCTCTCCATCCCGCCCTCTACTCCCACGGAAGCAAAATATAGTTTCCCCTTAGGGCTGGCGCCGGGGGAGGGATTTGAACCCTCGAGACCCGAAGGGTCAACAGCTCTCGAGGCTGTCGCCTTACCTGGCTAGGCTACCCCGGCCCCATCCTTCTCCGAGAGGGGGGATATAGGTCAAGCGGAGAGGGGTCTGGCCCTGAACTCGCAGTGGGGATCCCGGTTGGAGTAGCACCTGAGCTCCTCCACCCGGTAGTCCCTTCCGGTGAAGTGCTGGGTGGCACCCGCGATGAAGCCCGCCAAGTAGTAGCACACCTTCCTGCCCACCCTGCCCATCTCCCTGGCGAAGTAGCTTCCCCCCCTGAACCTCAGGATCTTCCCCTCCTCATCCTCCAGCAGGGCTATCTCCCCCATGCCGCTCTGGGAGAAGAAAACGTCCGTGTAGATGGTCCTCTCCTTGAGGCTCTTCCTCCTCAGCCCGAAGGTGCGGTAGAGCCACTGGGCCGTCCTTTTCCCGGATCTGAAGCCCGTGTCGTAGAGGAAGGTGTTGCAGGTTTCCAGCCAGATGTCCTCCCTCACCGCGGGAGGGGAGAACTCCAGGATCCTGCCGGCGTCCACCAGGCATCCCATCCAGAGCTCGAAGGCCTTCTTCCAGTGGGACCGCAGGTACTCCGCTATCTCCTTCTCGGCCTTCCGATAGGAGTCCATCCACTCCCTCCTCCCCGGGGGAGGATAAAAGGCTTGGAATCACAAAAAGTCCGCCAAGCTGGTCTGCTTCTCGGCGTCGCTCTCGAACACCGACTTTATGTCGCTCTCCATCAGCTTCAGGCGCTGCTTGGTGTACTCGCTGACCCCGAACTCCTCCGCCACCCTCATGGCGGTGCGGAGGTACTTCTCCACCCCTCCCCTGGGAACCGTAAGGACGAGGTTGCCCCCGCACTCCAGACACCTCCCGAGGAGGGGAAGACGCCTGTACTTGGTGTTGCAGCCCGTGCACCTGAACTGCTGGGTGGAGAACTTGCGCAGGTTCCCCTTCAGGTCGGGGATGAGGTGGTGGTCTATCACCCTCTCCGCCACGTCCCTCTCGTCCACCGCCCTTATCTTCCTGGCCAGGGTCAGCTGGGCCGTCACCTTCTCCTCCATGCTCTCCAGCGTGGAGTAGGTGGAGGTGAGGGGACCCAGGGCCAGGTCGGAGGTGTGCACGTTGAAGGCCAGCCCCTCGTACTGTCCCTCCTTCCCCAGCCTCTTCTCGACGATCTCCATGAGGGGGAGGACCTCGGTGGGATGGGCCCCCCTGAGGGTGGCCTCGTAGAACTCCAAGGGGTACCTGAACATGATGTCCATGTTGTGAACCTCCTTGTCCACCTCGGCTGGATCTATCCTCACGTTGAGCACCAGGGGGGCGTCCATGAAGCCCCCCCTGGTGGCCGGCAGGAACTTCCTGCTGAAGTTGAGGAGGGCATCCAGCAGGAGCATCACGGCGTCCTCGTCCCCGTCGCACTGCCCCACCGAGAACCCGGAGGCGATGGCGTTGTGAAGACCTTCGACGGTGAAGCTGTACAGGGGCTGGGACTCCCGGACTATCTCCCTCCTCGCCGGGCTCTCGAGCACCTCCCCCCCCAGGAACCTCATCTCGGGTCCCCCCGCGCCGCTTTCGAGAAGGATGCCTCGGACCTTCGAGTTCTCCTCCCCCCCCATGAGGCCTATCCTCCTGCGGAATTCGGACGCGGCTCCGTGAATCCTCAGCTTGTACGTGACGGGCCTCGGGCCGCGCCCCTTCCCCGGGAGGGACCTTCCGGCCCCGGGGTGAGTCCTCTCCTCTCTCTCGATGACGCAGGGGATGCCGAACCTGAGGAGGAGGAACTCCAAGTCCCTTACCAGCATCTCGCTTGCGGAGGTGCAAACCTCCACCCCGCCCTCGCCGTTCCCCCCATTCCCCTCGAAGTACCCCTGCAGGAAGTACCCCACCCTCTCCAGGGGCAGGGAGAAGACGAAGGGGGGGACGCGCTTCGACGGGGCCCTGCCTCCCGCCCCCAGCCCCTCGAAGAGATCGTGGATGATCCTCGAGCTGATCGTGAGCGTGTTGCCGGAGAGGGTGGGTGAAAGGCCGAAGCATCTCTCGATCATCCTTTTGAGCTCGCGAACCCTCGCCCGATCGCGGACGGCGAAGTTCACCCGGTTCCTCCCCAAATGCCCCTCCGCCACGTACAACCCGAGCAACCTCAGGAAGCGGCGGTCGACCCTGATGAACCTCGGGAAGGCCCTTCTGGTGCGGGCCTGCTTGAGGAGAACCCCCTCGGGTATGGGGACCCCCAGGGCCCTCAGAACGTCCAGGGGCATGCCCCGGTGAGTGTAAAGGTAGTTCCTCAGCGTTCTCCAGCTCCTTCCCGTGAGCTGCGCGGCAGCCTTCAACCCCCTCTCCTTCGTGAGCCCCCTCTCCCTCCAGAACTTCTCCAGGGCCCCTCTGATCCCCACCACCACCGTGCTCCTCTCCTCCGCGAAGTCCAGGAGGTCTATCCGGGCCACGTCCTCCTCAGGAATCTCTATCCTGGCGGGGAGCAGGAGGCGGGAGGCCCTGTGTGCCTCCACCCTCTCCAGCCTGCGGTCGAGGATCGGGTGAAGCCCGCTCACCAGGAGGGTCCTCCCCCCCGCCTCGAGCCTCACCAGATGGTCCTGGGCCGGATGCTTCGAGAAAGCCACCACGGGCCTGAGCTTGTATTTGAGGTCGCGGTCGAGGGCGAGGGTGTATATCCCTCTGGTCCTCACCACGAGGTCCCCGAACTCCGTTAGCTCCGGGTTGGACCGCCTGATGAGGTCTTCCACAAAATCCCCCAGCCTCACGATCCTCCAGCCCTTCCCCTCTATCAGCAGGGGAACCACCGTCTCGGAGGCAAAGCAGTCCCTTCTCTTCGCCGCGTGGAAGTAGGGGTGGGCGTAGCCCACGTTGGCCTTCGTGAAGCCCACGATCCTCCCCACCATGCCCACGGAGGTGTGGGGGGAGAGGCCCACCACCAGATGGCCCAGCAGATCCTCCTTCCGCTTGGCCCTGTAGTAGGGAGGCAGGCCGTAGAACTTCTCCAGCAGCTCATCCACGAACCTGGCGGCCCTCAGCAGGTACCTGGCCCCCTCCTCGCATAGGATCACGTCCTGCACCTTCAGCTCCACCAGCTGGTCCTCCCTCTCCAGCGGCTCCCCCAGGTAGTCCCTGGTGTAGCCCAGCTCCCTCAGACGCTCCACGGAGACCCCCACCTCTCTGGGGGTGAAGTGGGTCAGGGGCAGGTTGGTGGCGTCGAAGCGAACCGTCCCATCCTTGAAAACGCGCAGCTCGTGCTTCGCCCTCAGGATCCCCTTCTCCAGGGGCTCGGGCACCTTGTAGGCGCTGCTCATCCCCTTCACCCCCTTGAGCTCCGGCGGCGCCTTCTCCCCCAGCCTCCTCTCCGCCTCCTCCAGCATGCCCTTCAGGTCCAGCATCCTCTCGCTGAAGAACTCCTCCCTGACCCCGCACGTCTGGCACCTCCCCCTCAGGGTGGGCCTTCCGCACTTGGGACAGGCCTTCACGAACTCCGTCCTCTCCCCGCAGTTGGGGCACTTCCTGGTCAACCCCACCGTCCCGCAGGAGGGGCACTTGAGGTTCGCCAGCTCCACCCTGAGGCCCTCCTTGGAGGAGGCCGCCTTCAGGATGCTCCTGGTGGGTCCACCCGCCTGGCCCACCGGGAAGAGGAGGTGGGGGGGAGGGTCCATCTCCCTGGGCTTCGCCTTCTCCGGCCTTCCCATCTTGCTCCCCACCCAGGTGGGGGCCTTCTTCCTCACGGGGAAGCCGGAGACCTTCTGAAGCAGGAGCATCACGTCCCGCTCCTCCTCCCTCTCCAGCCTCTCCGGGGTCCTCTCCCTCCCCTTCAGGATCCCCAGCGTGCGGCAGAGGGGGAGGGCGTGCTCCTCTATCCTCACCTTTCCGTTCTCCACCCGGTGGGGAACGCCCAGCAGTTCCAGGATCCTCTTGGGTCCCTCCTCCCTGGGGAGGACGAGGGCCTTGAGCTCCTCCCCCTCGAACTCCGCCTCCCCCGAGCAAAGCCACCTGGCCAGCTCCAGCAGGTCCTCCCTCTCCACCTCGTGGTAGAGGTAGGTGTAGTGGGGGTGGAGGGGGACCCCCAGCTTCTCCGAGATCTCCACCGCCAGCCTGGCCGGAGGCGCGGGGTAGGGGGGAAGGAGGTAGGGGGAGAGATCCGTGGAAAACTCCTCCCCCTTCCTGGCCCTCTCCACCTCCTGCGCCCACCACTCCTCGCAGTACCCCGCGGGGAGGAGGGGATGGTTGTTCTCCAAGAACTCCCCGAAGTCCACCAGGAGGTCCCCCAGGCACAGGATCTCCTCCACCTGGCCCTTCAGCCTCTCCGCCTCCTCCACCGAGGAGATCCTGACCACGGAGCCGTCCCGGAGCTTGACCGTGGGCCCCTCTATGGTGTCCACCGGGGCCACCGCTCCCCCCTTGCCGGGGCGCTCAAGCTTCAGCTGGGTGCCCACGGCCAAAAAGCCCTCCAGCACCACCATGGTGGCGGGATGCACCCCCACCGCCGCTATCCCCGTGTTCCTGGACCTGCCGTACCTGAGCCTGAAGCCCCCCGGTCTCCCGGGATAGGAGATCACGGGCCTTCCCCCTATCACCTCCTCCAGGTACTTGGCCTCCTCCACCTCCTCCCTCTCCTCCGAGGGGGAGCTCTTCGCGAGTTCCTCCAGCCAGTCCCAGCCCTCTATACCCAGCTTCCTCACGTACTTCAGGATCTTGGGGGCCTTCTGCAGCACGCCTTCCGCCAGGGCCAGGACGGCGCCTCCCCTCACGAAGTTGTGCCCCACCCTGGGGAGGTCGCGGTAAGCCATGACCGTCACGTCCCTGCTGGTGGGCTCCCCGGTCAGCTCCACCGGGAGGTTGCTGACCGCCAGCCTGACCTCCTCCGGGGTGGGGGTGTACTGGAGGTGGGAGAGCTCGGTGGAGTAGAGGTTCACCTCCTCCACGAACCTCTCTATCTCCCTCTCGGTGGGCTTGTACCTATCCAGCAGGAGCTTCCTGCGCACGAAGTCCCCGGTCAGCACCGCCAGGGCCGCCGCCGTTCCCCCGGCGGACCTTATGGGACCGGAGAAGTAAAGGGCCAGGTACCTCGTTTTGTCGGG
>QNVD01000265.1 GCA_004347925.1 Hadesarchaea archaeon | reverse complement strand
CACCTCCCCCCCCACCCTGCCCCTCATCCTCCTCACCACCTCCAGCCCCACCCCGTCATCCCTGCGCAGGGGGTTCCCCACCCCCATCACCAGGAGCCTCCGGCAGCCCCTCAGCCAGTCCCTCAGCTCCCTCTCCATCAGGAAAGGTGGGAAAAGAAGGGCTAAAGCCGTTGGGTCAGGGCCTGGTGAGGGTGCGCACGAGGCGGCGCTCGTGGTCGTAGATCTTTACCTCCAGGGGCATCTTCCCCAGCGCGAAGTGGGTGGCGCAGGCATAGCAGGGGTCGTAGGCCCTGAAGGCCATCTCGACCATGTTCAGGATCCCGTCCGTGATCTTCCCTCCCGAGATGAAGGCCTTCGCCGCGTTCTTTACGGAGAGGCAGATGGGGGCGGCGTTGTTGGTGGTGGCCACGATCAGGTTGGCCTTCTTGATGAGGCCGTCCTCGGTGAGCTGGTAGTGGTGGTACAGGGTTCCCCTGGCCGCCTCCACCACCCCCACTCCCTCCCCGGGAGCCCCCACCGGGTTCCTCACGTCCTTGCTGGTGATCTCCGGGTCCTGGGAGAGCTCCAGCGCCCTCTCGGAAGCATACAGGAGCTCTATCAGCCTGGCCCAGTGGAAGGCCAGCGTGGAGTGCACGGGCTTCCCGCCCAGGGTCTCGTACATCCTCTCGTACTCCTGCTGGGCCAGGGGGGTGGCCATGCCGTCGGCCGCGTTCAGCCTTCCCAGCGGCCCCACCCTGTAGAGCCCGCTGCCGGGACCGTCCACCAGCCCCTTCCACCCCACCTTCTTCAGGTAGGTGAACTTCACGTAGGTCCAGTCCTCCACGTGCTCCCCTATCACGTCCAGGTACTGGGAGGGGGAGAACTTCACGAACTCCCTCCCGCTCGGGTCCACCACCCTTATCTTCCCGTCGTAGAAGTTCACCCTGTTCTTGTCGTCCACGAGCCCCATGTAGTAGGTCTTGAGGGTGTAGGCGTCGCTCTTTATCAGCTCCACGTACTTCTTGTTCTTCAGCACCACCTGGTCGAAGATCTGGAGGGCCTTCTGGGAGAACTCCACGCAGGACTTCGCCATCTTCTCGATCTCCCTCCTCTCCTCCTCGCTCAGGGACTTGCTCACCCCTCCGGGCAGTCCGCAGACGGGGTGGGTGGCCTTTCCCCCCAGGATGGCCGTGATCTTCTGCCCGTAGGCCCTGTGCTTGATCACCTCCTTCCCCACCTCCAGCCCGGCCTTCTTGATCACCCCCAGGATGTTCCTCTCGGCCGGGGGGGCATCGGGCCCCACCACGAAGTCGGGTCCTCCCAGGTAGAAGAAGTGGAGGGTGTGATCGTAGATGTAGTACCCGGAGTAGATCAGCTCCCTGAGCTTCTTGGCGGCGGAGGGGGGATCCACGTGGAAGGCCGCGTCCAGGGCCTTGGTGGAGGCCATGTGGTGGGCCACGGGGCAGACCCCGCAGATCCTGGAGGTGATCTGGGGCATGAGCTCCGCCCTCCTTCCCTCGCAGAAGCGCTCGAAGCCCCTGAGCTCCGGGATCTGCAGGTAGGCGTTGGCCACGTTCCCCCTCTCATCTAGGAAGATGCTGATCTTGCCGTGGCCCTCCAGCCTGGTGATGGGATCTATGGTGATGACCTTCATTTCTTCTTCACCCTCCCCCCCAGCACCGAGGCCGGGAGCGTGTACATGTAGAAGGTTCCCACGGGATCCACCACCTTATCCACCAGCTTCTGGGGGTCATAACCCGCCTCCCTCTCCCCCTCCACCCCAAGGATGGAGGAGAGGGCGCTTATCATGGCCGCCCCCTGGTCCACCTCGTTGGGGCAGGGGCCCTGGCAGCCGGTGCAGGGCATGTTGCCGTTGATGCACCTGGCCTCGCACCCACCCCTGGTGGCCGGCCCCATGCAGATCACCCCCTGGACCAGGAAGCACTTCTCGGGATCCAGCTGCACCTCGTAGGGCCTCTTCACCTCGGGGATGGAGAGCTTCTCGGGCTTGGTCTTGTTCCTGGGGCACTCATCGCAGACCGACTTCAGGGGGGCCAGCACCGACCCCTTGGGGGGAAGCTCCCCCTTGGCTATGGCCTCCACCGCCTTCAGGATGAGGGAAGGAGTAGGGGGACATCCGGGCAGGTAGTAATCCACCTCCACCGTCTGGTCCAGGGTCTTCACCCTGTCGTAGAACTCGGGGAGCCTCAGCTCACCCTCCGGCACCCTGGTGGAGGTCTTGGGAACCACGCGCCGGGGGTTCTCCGTGGAGGGGGATTCCAGGTAGGCCCTGGCGAAGACCTCCTCCCGGTCGGCCAGGTTGGCCAGACCGGGAACCCCTCCGGTGTGGGAGCAGGCCCCGAAGGCCACCAGCACCTTGGCCTTCTTCCTCAATAGCTTGGCCATATGTTCCTGCTCCTCCGTCCTTATGGCCCCGTTGAAGAAGCAGACGTCTATGAAGCCGTCGGGCATGGCCTCCACATCCTTATATTTTATGTCCAGGGCCACCGGCCAGAAGACGATGTCGGCGATCTCCACCACGTCCAGGATCTTTTCGTCTATGTCCAGAACGGCTATCTCACACCCCCCGCAGCTGGCCGCCCAGTAGAAGGCAAACTTCAGCTTTTTCTTCTCCGCCTTGGCCATTTTTACCCCTGCCCGATTTTAACGCAAATTTTTGCCAATCCTTCTTTTAAACTTTGTGGTGGATTCAGGAGATGTCGTTCATATAAAGGAGCTTGTTCTGGGGGAGGTAGGTGATGGTCATGGCATCCCCTATCACCAGGGGGTCCTTCAGCTCGAACTCCAGGACATCCCCGGGGGAGAAGTCCAGCCTGACCTCCCCCGGTATCCACATCCTGAGGTTCCGGATCCTGTGCTCGTTGTTCAGGCCCCCCGTCCTGGCCCCCCACCCGAAGAGGGTGTTGACCTTCCGGCTGGAGGCCTGGTAGTCCACATACCTGATCCTGTTGTCCGGCCGGTTGTCGAAGTACATCTCGATGACCTGCCCGTCGAAGACTATGCGGGCGTCGTGCCAGCGGTTGTCGTCCATGTTCCACAGGGGAACGGAGGCCAGAAGGTTATCCCGGTAGCGAAGCTGCAGGTTGTCCTGGTATTCATCGTAGGCGAAGATATATCCCCCGGCATTCGCATCCTCGTTGAGGGGGGTGCTGCTGCAGTAAGCGTAGAAGTAGGTGGCGTCTGCTCCCGTCCCCCCTCCCGCCCAGAACTGGAACTCCACCACGAAGCTCTGTGGAGGAGGGCTGAGCACGTACTCCAGCTGTCCGTTGTCGCTGTTGATCGCCCTGGTTAGCCTGACCCATCGGTTCTCCCAGTCGTAGTAGGCCGAGTTCTTGCGGGTCCCCAGCGGGGCCGAGCTGAGGTCCTCATAAATCAGGTACCCAGCCCTCCTGCCGTTCAGGCGGGCGTTCAGGGGCTCCACCTCCACCCCGCTCTTCTTCACCACCAGGTCCCCCCAGCCGAACTTCCCGTCCCTCACCACGAAGGCCTCCCTGATCACCTCCCCCTTCAGGTGGTGGAGGACCAGCCTCTGGCTCCTCCACTGGAAGCCGTCCACCCCCAGCTGGGCATCCAGGGTCCGGACGGACATGCTGGTCCCCCCCAGGACCACGATCACCGCCGTGGCTATGGAGAAGACGATGGCGATGAGGATGATCTCGGCTATGAGCGGCGAAACTCCCCTCTCCACAAATTAAGTTAACCCTCTCCCCCCATTAGAAGTTTTTTATAGGGAAACTTCTAAGGGAGGAAGAATGGGGGGGGTAACCTACAGCGACCGCCCTTGGCTCAAAATCTACGAGCAGATAGGTCTTCCCTACAAGTTTGACTACCCCAAGATACCCCTCTTCGAGCTCATAGACCGGGCGGCCGCCGAGTACCCCAACAGCAAATCCATGGTGTACTTCGACAGGGAGTACACCTACGCCCAGCTCAAGGAGTACACGGACCGCCTGGCCAACGCCCTGCACAGGATGGGCATAAAGAAGGGGGACGTGGTGGGGGTGCAGCTCTTCAACTCCCCCCAGTTCCTCATAGGCGTGTACGGGGTCCTCAAGGCGGGGGCCATCGTGGCCCTCATGAGCCCCCTCCTGCCCAAGCCGGAGCTGGAGTACGAGCTGAGCACCTCAGGCGCCAGGATCCACATCACGGACGAATCCAGGCTGGAGGAGGTGAAGGAGATGAAGGGCAGGACCAAGCTGGAGCGCATCATCGCCACCTCCGTGAAGGACTTCTCCCCCTCCGAGGATCCCGAGCCGCCGGAGGTGCCTGGGGCCCTCCAGCTACGCAAGGTCCTCGCGGAGGCCCAGCCCTCTCCCCCCAAGGTGGAGATAGACCCGGTGGAGGACGTGGCCCTCCTCTTCTTCACGGGGGGGAGCACGGGAATACCCAAGGGGGTGATGCTCACCCACTACAACCTGAGCACCAACATCCTGCAGACCTTCGGGCCCACCGCGGCGGGAATGCTGGAGCCCAACAAGGGGAACTTCTCCGTGATGGGGTGCCTGCCCTTCTTTCACATCTACGGCTTCACCTGCGCCATGAACGTGGCCCTCTACTGGGCGGGCTGCATCCTGCTGGTGCCCGACGCCAGAGACACCAAGATGATCTACGAGCTGCTGGTGAAGTACCGCCCCCTCCTGATGCCCGGGGTTCCCACCCAGTTCATGAGGCTACTGCAGGAGAAGGGGGTGGACCTCTCGGAGCTCAAGGGCTGTGTTCCCTACAGCGGGGCGGCCGCCCTTCCCCCAGAGGTCTCCAAACAGTTCGAGGAGAAGGCCGGGGTGCTGGTCAGCGAGGGCTACGGCCTCTCCGAGACCAGCCCGGTCACCCACTCCAACTTCGTGGCCATCCTTAAGGGGGCGGGGCTGGACCTGGGCATGCCGGTGAAGATAGGCTCCATAGGCATACCGGTTCCCGACACGGACGTGAAGATCGTGGACATCGAAACCGGGACCAAGGAGGTGCCGGTGGGGGAGCCGGGGGAGATGATCATCAAGGGTCCCCAGGTGATGAAGGGATACTGGCCCATCCCGGGGAGCGGGCTCAGGGACGGCTGGCTCTACACGGGGGACGTGGCCAAGATGGACGAGGATGGCTACTTCTACATCGTGGACCGCACCAAGGACATGATCAACGTCTCGGGGCTGAAGGTCTACGGGAGGGTGGTGGACGACGTCCTCTACGAGCATCCCGCCGTGGCCAAGGCGGCGGCGGTGGGAATACCCGATCCGGAGCGCCCGGGGAGCGAGAGGGTGAAGGCCTTCATAGAGCTCAAGGAGGGGTACGAGCCCAGCGAGGAGCTCAAGCAGGACATCATAAGGCACTGCAGGGAGAGGCTTCCGCCCTACGCCGTCCCCAAGTTCGTGGAGTTCAGGAAGGAGCTTCCCCTCACCGTCACCGAGAAGGTCTTCAAGAGGAAGCTGAGGGAGGAAGAGATAGAGAAGATGAAGAAGGCCGGGCTTCTGAAGTGAGGATCCGGCCTCCTATCCTCCCAAGGCTGCAGCCCGGACGAAATAAAAAGGAAAAAAGGAAAGAGGCTTCAGACGTACTCGTCCACGAAGATGGTGGGGACCTGCGAGGAGACCTTGCCCATCTGCTGGGTGGCCTTGATGTACCTCATGATTTTACTCATATCCCCCTGCAGCTTCATCTTCCCCGTCAGCACCAGCTTGGTGGCGTCGGTCTCGGCCTTGGCCAGCTTCTTCCAGGAGTCGTAGGGGCCGATGAGCTTGAAGCCCACCTGCACCTCGTTGGGATCCTTGAGGAGGCGCATGCCCGTGCACTTCCCGTCCTTCAGCCCCACGTAGGCGTAGATGGTCTTACCCTTCAGGTACTCCTTCAGCACCCTCTTGAACTCCTCCTGGATCTTCTTCGCGTCCTCCAGGGAGACCCCCGCCTTGGCCGCCAGCTGCTTGAGCTCGGCCTCCGACATGGTCTCGGCCTTCTGCAGCTTCTCCACCGGCACCTCGTCTATCTGGAAGATGAAGTCTCCGTTCCATCCCACTCCCCAGCCCTTGCCAGCCTCGGCCATCACGGGATCGCTGTTGAGCCTCTTGACGTACTCCTCGTTCCAGGCCTGGGTCCCAAAAGCCAACTTCATCCCTTTTTCACCCCCTTCTTTTTTAAATCCTCCCCCTCCGCCGATAAATACCCTTCGCCGGGGCCGGGACAAGACGGCACGGAGCGCTGGGGGAGCGGAGAAAAAAGAAAGGGGAAAGGATTCAGACCAGCTCGTCCAGGAACTCGGTGGGAACCTGGGAGGCTATCTTGCCCATCAGCTGGGTGGCCTTGATGTACCTCATGATTTTACTCATGTCCCCCTGCAGCTTCATCTTCCCCGTCAGCACCAGCTTGGTGGCGTCGGCCTCACCCTTGGCCAGCTTCTTCCAGGAGTCGTAGTCCCCGATCAGCCTGAACCCGGCCTGCACCTCGTTCGGGTTCTTCACCACCTTGGCCCCCGTGCACTTCCCGTCCTTCAAACCTATCCAGGTGTAAACCGTGGTCCCCGAGGCGTACTTGGCCATCATCTCCTTCATGTAGTTCTTGATCTCCCCCTCGGGCAGCTGCTCTATCTTCTCCACCGGCAGCTTGTCTATCTGGAAGATGAAGTCTCCGTTCCATCCCACTCCCCAGCCCTTGCCAGCCTCCTGCAGCTCCTTGCTCTCGTTCAGTTTCTTCACGTACTCCTCGAGCCATTCGGGCGTTGGAAACGGTACCATGGGCTCACCTTTTTTACACTTTCCCTTCGAGAGGTCCCGTTATAAGCCTTTCCTCCCCGTGGTTTTCCTCGAATTAGGTGAGTTCCCGTTTTTTTAACCGGGGGGAAGGGGCCCGCCGCCTGCTCCCACTGGGATGGAGAGCGGGATGATCCCTTCGGCCCGAGGGGGGAGGGGGACGGCCCCCGCTGGGCAAGGCCCCGAGAGGGGGGACGGGAAACCGATCAGGCCCCCGAAGAGAGCCTGATCA
>QNVD01000264.1 GCA_004347925.1 Hadesarchaea archaeon | reverse complement strand
CTCCCCCCCACGTAGTTCATCCCCACATCCACCACCACGGCCCCCTCCCTTATCATCTCCCCGGTGAGGACGAAGGAGGGCCTCCTCCCCACCGCCGAAACCACCACCTCAGCCTCCCTGGTCCTCCCCTCCAGGTTCCTGGTCCTGGAGTGGCAGAGGAGGACGCTGGCATCCCTGTCCAGCAGGAGCTTGGCCAGGGGCTTCCCCACCAGGTCGCTCCTGTTGATGATGACCACCAGGCGCCCCCCCACCTCCACCCCGTACCTGTCCAGGAGCTTCAGGATCCCCCTGGGGGTGCAGGGGAGGAGGCTCCTCTCCGGATCGTACTGTCCCTTCCAGAGCCTCCCCACGTTGTAGGGGTGGAGCCCGTCCACGTCCTTCCCCGGGGAGATCTCCTCCACCAGCCTCCTGGGGTCCAGGTGGGGGGGAACGGGGAGCTGCAGGAAAATCCCGTGGACCCCCTCCTCCTCGTTCAGCCGCCTGATGAGCTCCCTCAGCTCCCCCTCCTCCACGGAGGCGGGGAAGTGGTGCAGCCTGAAGGAGATCCCCACCTCAGCGCAGTCCCTCCTCTTCCCCTCCACGTAGGTTCTGGAGGCGGGGTGGTCCCCCACCAGCAGGGTGGCTAGGGTGGGGGTGATGCCCCTCTCCCTCAGCCCCTCCACCCTCCTCCTCAGCTCCCCCTTGATCTCCTCCGCCAGGGCCTTCCCGTCCATCAGCACGACCATGCCATCCCTCAGAAGGAGGGAGCCGCCTTCCTGCCCAGCCTTTCCGAGTACCGGGAGAGGACGGGCCCCACCTCCTTTTCGAGGAAGCTCTCACACCTCTCCACCGCATCCCCCACGTGCCCCGAGGGATCCAGGGCCTCCCTCAGCTCCTGCTCGGTGAGGAGGGATCCCACCACGGGATCCTCCCTCAGGAGGGAGGGAAGGGGGTTCTCCCCGCCCTTCATCACCTCCTCCCAAGCCCTGAAGGAAAGCCTCCTGAGCCTCTCGTGCATCTCCTGCCGGTTCCCCCCCTTCTTCACCAGCACCATGAGGAGGGGCTCGAGGGCGGAGAAGGGGGAGAACCTCTCCAGGTTCCTGGAGATCATGGCCAGGTTGACCCTCATCCCCTCCACCAAGTGCTGGTAGAGGATGAGGATCTCCTCGGTGGCCAAGAAACCCTCGGCTATCACCACCCTCCGGTTGGCGGAGTCATCCAGGGTCCTCTCGAGGAGGCTGTGGGAGGCGTTGTCCCAGGCCACCCGGGGGAGGGAGGCCACGTACCTGGCCAGGGAGCACATGCGCTCCGAGAGGACGGGGTTGCGCTTGAAGGGCATGGCGGAGGAGCCCACCTGGGCCTCCCCCAGGGGCTCGGAGAGCTCACCCCAGACGGAGGAGTGGAGGTGCCTCAGGTCCGCCCCGAACTTGTGGGCGCTCTGGGCTATGCCCGCCAGGACGGAGAGGACCATGAAGTCCTGCTTCCTGGGATAGGTCTGCCCCGAGATGGTGAAGTAGGGCAGGCCCAGCTTCTCCATCACCCTGGCCTCCAGCTCCTCGGGCCTCGCCCTCTCCCCGAGGAGCTTCTTCAGGGCGGCGGAGGTGCCCACCGCCCCCTTGATCCCCTTTCCCCTGAGGAAGTGGGAGAGCAGGAGCTCCACCGCCCTCAGGTCCATCAGCAGGTCCTGGGCGTAGAAGGAGAGCCTGTAGCCCAGGGTGGTGGGCTCCGCGGGCTGGAGGTGGGTCCATCCCATGCAAACCGTCTCCCGGTGCTCCCTTATCCTGAGGGACAGGGCGTGGAGGCAGTTCACCATCCTGGTCAGCAGGAGGTCGAGGGCCCTCCTCATCCTCAGCACGTCCGCGTTGTCCTCGATGTCCGCGGAGGTGGCTCCCAGGTGGAGCTTCCCTCCTCCCCTGGGGCACTGCTGGGAGAAGACCCTCAGCTCGGCCATGAGGTCATGCCTTATCTCCCTCTCCACCCTCTGGGAGAGCTCCAGGTCCACGTGCTCCTTGCCGGCCCTCTCCCTGATCTCCCGGAGCTCCTCGGGGGAGATCAGCCCGCACTCCGCCTGGGCCTCGGCCAGGGCCAGCCAGACCCTCCTCCAGAGGGCCCGGTACTCCAGCTCGGAGAAGAGGGAGCGCATCTCCTCGCTCCCGTACCTCCAGGTGAAGGGGGAGAGGAAGGTCCGGTGATCGAAGCTCATCCCCTTCCCTCCCCTTGGAAGGTTTTTAATTTTGGGGAGGGGGAGAGGGTGAGATGCGGATTAAAAACGCCCTGCTCAGCGTCTGGGACAAGAGGGGCCTGGAGGAGTTCGCCAGGGGCCTGGAGGAGCTGGGGGTGAGGATCCTCTCCAGCGGGGGGACGGCCAGGTTCCTGAGGGAGAGGGGGATAGAGGTGAGGGAGGTGAGCGAGCTCACGGGCTTCCCCGAGATCCTGGACGGCAGGGTGAAGACCCTGCACCCCCTCATCCACGCCGGTATCCTGGCCAGGAGGGACCTCCCCTCCCACCTGGAGACCCTGAGGGAGAGGGGGATCCCCACCATAGACCTGGTGGCCGTGAACCTCTACCCCTTTCAAGAAACGATCAGGAAGCCCGGGGTGAGGCTGGAGGAGGCGCTGGAGAACATAGACATAGGGGGACCCGCGCTGGTGCGGGCCGCCGCCAAGAACTACCGGGACGTGGTGGTGGTGGTGAGGCCGGAGAGGTACGGGGAGATCCTGGGGGAGCTCAGGGAGAGGGGGGACGTGAGCGAGGAGAAGAGGCTGGAGCTGGCGGTGGAGGCCTTCGCCCACACGGCCTCCTACGACTCCTCCGTCCAGAGCTACTTGGCCGGCCTCCTGCCCGGAGGGGGCCTGCCCCCCTACTTCGTGCTGAGCTACAGGAAGGCCTCCGACCTCAGGTACGGGCAGAACCCCCACCAGAGGGGTGCCCTCTACGTGGAGGCCGAGCCCTGGGGGATAGCCAGCGCCAGGCTCCACCAGGGCAAGGAGCTGTCCTTCAACAACCTGATGGACCTGGACGCGGCCCTGGACCTCCTAGCGGAGTTCGAGGAGACCACGGCGGTGGTGATCAAGCACACCAACCCCTGCGGCCTGGCCTGCGACCCGGACGTGAGGAGGGCCTACGTGAAGGCCAGGGAGTGCGATCCCCTCTCCGCCTTCGGGGGGGGGGTGGGGATAAACCGCAGGGTGACGAGGGAGACGGCGGAGGAGATCACCTCCACCTTCATCGAGGCGGTGGTGGCCCCCTCCTACGAGCCGGAGGCCCTGGAGGTGATGAGGAAGAAGGCCAACATGAGGGTGCTGGAGCTCCCCTCCTTCGAGCGGAAGCGCGGGCTGAGGTTCAGGCAGATAAGCGGGGGGCTGCTGGTGGAGGATGAGGACTCCCTGCTCCTACGGCCCGAGGAGATGAGGGTGGTCACGAGGAGGGGGCCCACGGAGGAGGAGAGGGAGCAGCTGATCTTCGCCTGGAAGGTGGTGAAGCACGTCAAGTCCAACGCCATCGTGGTGGCCAGGGAGAAGCAGGCGGTGGGGGTGGGGGCGGGCCAGACCAGCAGGGTGGACTCCACGGAGATAGCCCTGAAGAAGGCGGGACCCCGCGCCAGGGGGGCGGTCCTGGCCTCCGACGCCTTCTTCCCCTTCCCGGACTCCGTGCAGAAGGCCGCCGAGGCCGGCATCACCGCCATCATCCAGCCCGGGGGCTCCATAAGGGACCAGGAGGTCATCAGGGAGGCCGACAGGCACGGGATGGCCATGGTCTTCACGGGGGTAAGGCACTTCAAGCACTGAAGCCCGAAATTTTATATCGGCGGGACGAAAGGGGAAGATGGAAAAGCTGATCATAACCGCCGCGGTGACGGGCGGGGAGTTCGTTTCCAGGCTGCTCACGCCCTACGTGCCCTGCACCGTGGACGAGATCGTCGAGGAGGTCTGCAGGTGCAGGAAGGCGGGGGCCTCGGTGGTCCACCTCCACGCCAAGGAGCCCGAGATGGGCAGGCCCCATCCCGACCCCAACTCGGTCTTCCCGGAGTACATCAGGAGGATAAGGGAGAGCGAGGCCTCCGACATCATCATCAACATCACCACGGGAGGGGGCAGGCCCCTTCCCCCGGCGCTGGCCGAGCTGATGGGGGTGCAGCAGAAGTACACCCCCGAGGAGTACGAGCGGAAGCTGGACCAGTGGATGGAGGAGAGGATGAAGTTCGGCCAGGAGATGTCCTCCCTCAACATGGGATCCATAAACATCTGGGAGGACCTGGGGCTGGAGCCCCTGAGGGACATGATCTTCAGCAACCCCCTCTCCAGGATCGAGAGGTGGGCGAGGTACATGTACGAGAACAACGTGAAGCCGGAGCTGGAGATCTACGACACGGGGATGATAAACACGGCGAAGACCCTGGTGAGGGAGGGAAAGCTGAAGGAGCCCCTGCACCTCCAGTTCGTCATGTTCGGGGGGATGAGCTGCATGTCCCCCACGCCCGAGACCCTCCTCTACTGCGTCAGGAACATCCCCGAGAACTGGACCTGGTCGGTGTGCGCCCCCGGAAGGCATGAGATGGAGATGGGGGCGCTGGCCATCATCCTGGGGGGGCACGTGAGGGTGGGGATGGAGGACAACCTCTACCTGGAGAGGGGGGTGCTGGCCAAGAGCAACGCCGAGCTGGTGGCCAAGATCGCCCGGATCGCCAAGGAGCTGGGGAGGGAGATAGCCACCCCGGACGAGGCCAGGAGGATCCTGGGTCTGAAGCCCCGGTAGCCCTCCCGGAACACCTTTTTAGCGGGGAACTCCGGGAGGGGGTGGGAATGGAGGTCCTGGAGGAGGGCAGGGGCAAGCTGCTGGGGTGGTGCGACCCCTGGGAGCACAGGGAGTGGGTCAGGAGGAACAAGACCAGGGAGATGGTGGAGAAGGTCACCACCCTGAGGGAGGCGGTCTCCAGGTTCGTGAGGGACGGGTGCCTGATGGCCTTCGGTGGCTTCGGGCACGTGAGGGTTTCCATGGCCTTCATCTACGAGGTGATAAGGCAGGGAAAGAGGGGGCTGAAGGTGGCCGGGAAAACGGCCGTGCACGACCTGGACTGCCTGATCGCGGCTGGTTGCGTGGAGGAGGTGGAGGTGGCCTACTCCTTCGGCCACGAGCTCAGGGGGCTCTCCCCCGCCTCCAGGAGGGCGGTGGAGGGGGGGAGGGTGAAGGTGGTGGCGGAGCTGAGCAACGCGGCCTACCAGTGGAGGTTCAAGGCGGCGGCCGCGGGACTGCCCTTCATGCCCGCCTACGTGATGCTCGGGACCGACACCCTCAGAAGGAGCTCCGCCAAGGTGGTGAGGGACCCCTTCACCGGAAGGCCCATCTGCCTCCTCCCCGCCTGCTTCCCCGACGTGGCGGTGATCCACGTGCACGAGTGCGACGTTTACGGGAACTGCAGGATAGAGGGGGCCCTGGTGGAGGACTCGGAGCTGGCCAGGGCCGCCAAGAGGCTGGTGGTGACCACGGAGAGGATCGTCCCCACGGAGAGGATAAGGAGGGAGCCCTGGAGGACGGTGATCCCCTACCTGTACGTGGACGCCGTGGTGGAGGTGCCCTACGGCTCCCATCCCTGCAACATGCCCGGACGGTACTACTTCGACGAGGAGCACCTGGCGGAGTACCTCTCCCTCACCAGAACGGAGGAGGGGACCAGGGAGTACTTCGAGAGGTACGTTTACGGGGTGGAGGACTTCGAGGAGTACCTCAGGAGGGTGGGGGGGAAGAGGAAGCTGAGGCGCCTGCAGGAGCTAGAGAGGGGGAGGGGGACCTTCTCCTATCCCTGGAGGAAGGGAGGATGAGGTGCAGCAGGACGGAGATGATGGTGGTGGCCGCCTCCCGCCTGCTGGAGGACGGGAGGACCGTGCTCACCGGGACGGGCATGCCCGTGCTGGCCTCCCTGCTGGCCAGGGAGACCAGGGCCCCGCGCCTCTCCATCATCTTCGAGGCGGGGAGCATCTCCCCCCTCCGCCCCCCCGCCCTGCCCCTCTCCGTGGGGGACTCCATGACCGCCTACCGGGCGGTGATGGCGGCCAGCATGGACTACGTCATGTGCCTGGCCCAGGCCGGCTACGCCGACTACGCCTTCCTGGGGGCCGCCCAGATAGATCCCTACGGCAACCTGAACACCACCGTGATAGGGCCCTACGAGCGCCCCAGGGTTAGGCTTCCCGGGAGCGGTGGGGCCAACGACTTCGGCTCCCTCTCCTGGAGGACCATCGTGCTGATGAGGCAGGACAGGAGCAGGTTCGTGGAGAGGCTGGACTTCCTCACCACCCCGGGCTACCTCACGGGAAGGGGAGCCAGGGAGAGGGCGGGGCTGCCCAGGGGGACGGGGCCCTGGAGGGTGGTCACCCAGCTGGGGATCTACGGCTTCGGGGAGGACGGGAGAATGGAGCTCCTCCGGGTTTACCCCGGGGTCACCCTGGAGGAGGTGAGGGGCTCCAGCTCCTTCGAGATAAGGGCTGGCCAGGTGGAGGAGGAGCCCGAGCCCACCGCCCGGGAGCTCAGGACGCTCAGGAGGCTGGACCCCCACGGGATGGTGACAGGGAGGGGCTAGCCCCCCTTCTCCGCCTCGGAGGGCAGGAGAACGTCGTGGGGCCTCGTCTCCAGGGCCCCCAGTGGGGAGAGGAGGGCGAACCTGGCCTTCTCCCACAGCTCCCTGATGTTCCTGGCCCCCGCGTAGCCCATGGAGGCCCTGAGCCCCAGCACCAGCTCCTTCACGGCCGCGCTGACCTCCCCCTTGTAGGGGACCCATCCCTCCACCCCCTCGGCTATCCCCTTGGAGGGCACGGAGTACCGGTCCAGGGAGTACCTCCTGGCCATGGCGGAGGGGCTGCCCATCCCCCTGTACTGCTTGTAGTACCTTCCCCCTATGCTGACCAGCGTCCCGGGTGCCTCCCTGCACCTGGCGAAGAGGTTGCCCGCCATGACCACGGAGGCCCCCGCGGCCAGGGCCAGCGCTATGTCCCCGGGCCCCCTCACCCCGCCGTCAGCCATCACGGGGATGTCCAGACCGTAGTCCCTCAGGGCGTCGGCCACGCTGGCGGTGGCGTAGAGGGTGGGCGCCCCCGCCTTGGTGACCTCGGTG
>QNVD01000263.1 GCA_004347925.1 Hadesarchaea archaeon | reverse complement strand
GGGTCCTCCCCTCCTCCCGGGCCCTCTCGGAGTTCCTGGGGAGGGCGTGGAAGAGCGGGGGGGAGAGGGTCAGGCCGGAGAACCTGCGGATCAGGGCGGCGGCGGTGAGGACGGGGGTGGGCTCCTTTCCCTGCTGGCGCCTGGACTTCCTCTCGGGAGGGAGGGAGTTCGTGGTCTACTGGAGGATGCTGCGCTGGTGGTACGCCGAGAACTCCCCGGGCTTCCTCATGCAGGGCGAGCCCGCCCTGGAGCCGGGCTGATCCCCTCCCAGAGCTCCACCTCCACCCTCTCTCCCTCCCCCACCACCTCCGTGTCCTCGGGGACGGTGAAGAAGCCGTCGGAGCCCGTCAGGGAGCTGAGGATCCCCGACCCCGTCACCCTCAGGGGCTCGGCCCAGAGCTCCCCCTTCCTCTCCACCAGCCTCACCCTCACCACGTCCACCCTCCCCAGCGAGGAGGCCACCTTCCTCGCCAGCCTGGCCTCCACCCTCCTGAGCCCCCGGTCCGGCGGGAGCCCCTGGAGGAGGCGGAGGGCGGGCCTGACCAGGAAGGTGAAGGAGAGGAGGCAGGCGGCGGGAAAGCCGGGGAGGCAGAAGACGGGCTTTCCCCCCACCCTCCCGAAGGCGGTGGGTCCCCCCGGCCTGAGGTTCACCCCGTGGAAGAGGAGCTCCCCCTCCTCCTCCACCACCCCTGGCACCAGGTCCCTCCTCCCCACCGAGCTTCCCCCCGATACCACCACCACGTCCCCCTTCTCCACTCCCTCCCCCAGCCTCCTCCTCAGCTCCCCCCTCTCGTCCGGGCACCTCCCCAGCGGAACCGGCAGGGCTCCGCAGGAGAGCACGGCGCAGGTGAGGGAGGGGAGGTTGAGGTCGGGGATCTTGCCCGGCCTGGGCCTCTCCCCGGGGACGAGGAGCTCGGAGCCGGTGGAGAGGAGGGAGACCCTGGGCCTCCTGAAGACCCTCACCCTCCCCAGCCCCAGGCAGGCCAGCATCCCCACCTCCGCGGGCCCCAGCCTCCTTCCCCCCTCCAGCACCCTCTCCCCCTTCCTCACGTCCTCCCCCCTCCCGGAGACATTCTTCCCGGGGGTGACGGGGGCCAGCACCTCCAGGATCTTCCCCTTCCTCCTGGTATGCTCCAGCATCACCACCGCATCCGCCCCGGGGGGGAGGGGCTGCCCGGTCATCACCTCCACCGCCCTGCCGGGCCCCGCCTTCCCCCTGACCAGCCTGAGCCTCCTGGGGGAGTTCTCCCCCGCCCCGAAGGTGTCCTCCGCCCTCACCGCGTACCCGTCCACGGCGCTCCTGTCGAAGGGGGGGAAGTCGGCGGGGGAGAGGAGGTCGGAGAAGAGGACCCTGCCGCAGGCCTCCTCCAGGGGGACCTCCTCCCAGCCCAGGGGTGAGAGGCCGGAGAGGATCAGCCTGAGGGCCTCGTCCAGCCGGGTGTAGGAGAGGAAGGGGGACCCCATCCTCCCTCCTCTTTCCCCGAGGCTAAAACTTGCCCGGTCACTCCCTGGCGTGCTTCACCAGGTGGCCCAGCTCGGGGAGGAGGAGCTTCATCCCCACCTCCACGGAGGAGGGGGCTCCCGGGAGGCAGCAGAGGAGCTTCCCCCGGGCCACCCCGAAGGTGGCCCTGGTCAGCAGGGCGGGGGTTCCCACCATCTCGTACCCCATGGCCCTCAGCCTCTCCCCGAAGCCGGGGAGCTCCTTCTCCAGGAGGGGGCGGAGGGTCTCGATGGTGACGTCCCTGCGGGTGATGCCCGTCCCCCCGCAGGTGAGGATGACGTCTACGGAGGGGTCCTCCAGGTGCTTCCTCACCGCCCCGAGGATGAGCTCGGGCTCGTCCGGCACGATCTCCCTGGTCACCTCGTGCCCCTCCTTCCTCAGCCTCTCCTCCATGATCCTCCCGGAGAGGTCCTCGTCCCTCCCCTCCCTCCAGGCCTTGTACCTGGAGTCGCTGATGGTGATCACCGCCACCCTCAGCCTTCCGGGGGCGGCCCTCCTGTGCTCCTCGAAGCCCATCTTCTCCCTTGTCCCTTCCCTATATTTGAGTGCTCCACAGTCTTCCAAAGCGAGGACAAGGCGCTGGAAGGGATTAATTTACAGGGGGGTAACAAGGTACAGGGGGGTAACAGTGTACTTCGACGAGGCGCCCAAGAGCAGGCTGGAGGACCTGTACGACTTCGAGGAGCAGGTGAGGGAGCTGCGGACCTCCATCAGGAGGAGGAACAGGCTCATCGTCCTCCTGGGGCTCAGGAGGACCGGGAAGACCTCCCTCCTCCTCTCCTGCCTGAACGCCGAGAAGGTCCCCTACCTCCTCCTGGACGGAAGGGTCTTCGCCGGGCGCCAGGTGATCACCCGCGAGGAGCTCCTGCGCCAGCTGGAGAGCTCCCTGAACGAGGCGCTCTCCCGGGCGGGTTTCGCCCGGAGGTTCCTGGGCGCGCTCAGGGGCCTGAGGGGGGTGGAGCTCTCCCTGCCGCACCTCAGGGTTTCCCTCGGGTGGGCTCCCCCCTCCCGGGTGGCCGATCCCCTGGAGGTCATCAAGGCGCTGGCGAGGAGGGGAAGGCTGATCCTGGCCATAGATGAGGCGCAGGAGTTCGGGAAGCTGGCGGGCTATGACCTCACGGGTCCCCTCGCCCACCTCTACGACTACGTGCCCAACGTCCAGGTCATCGTGACGGGCTCCAAGGTGGGCTTGCTCAGGGACTTCCTGGGGGAGGAGAACCCCCGGGCCCCCCTTTACGGGAGGTTCAGGGTGGAGATAGAGCTCCCCCACCTGGGGGAGCGGGAGGCGAGGGAGTTCCTGGAGAGGGGGGCGGAGCAGGCGGGGCTGAGGATCCCACCTGACCTCCAGGAGGAGGTCCTGAGGGAGATGGACGGGATCATAGGGTGGCTCACCTTTTTCGGGGCGAGGTGCAGGGCCGCGGGGAGGGCGGACGAGCAGGTGCTCAGGCGGGTGGTGGAGGAGGGGGCGAGGATGGCGGCCGAGGAGTTCCAGAACTTCCTGGTGGGCAGGGAGGCCGCCGCCCGCAGGTACCGGATCCTCGTCCGGAGGCTCTCCGAGCCCGCCCGCTGGCGGGAGGTGAAGGAGGCGGTGGAGAGGGCGGAGGGGAGGGGGGTTCCGGGGAAGGCCGTGAGCACCCTCCTCCAGAAGCTGATTGACGCGGGCTTCGTCCGGAGGGTGGAGGAGGAGTACCGGCTGGCGGATCCCATGCTCAGGAGGGCCTCCCTCATGGGGCTCATCTGAGCCGTCAGCCCGGGGGACCCGCTCACCCCTTGACCTTCTCCACCACCCTTATGTCCGTGATCCTGGTGGAGGGGTACCGTCCCCCCTCGTCCTTCTCCATCCCCTTCACCATGTCCCACACGGTCAGGAGGGCCACGGATACCCCCGTGAGGGCCTCCATCTCCACCCCCGTCCTGGCCACGGTCCTGACCTCCACCTCCGCCCTAACCCCGTCCTCGCAGGGCTCCACCCTGGCCTCCACGTGGGTGAGGGGGAGGGGGTGGCAGTGGGGGAGGAGCTCGGGGGTGCGCTTGCAGGCCAGGAGGGCGGCCAGCTCCGCCGCCGCCAGGGGATCCCCCTTCTCCACCCTCCCCTCCCTTATGGCCCTAACCGTCTCGGGCCTGAGCAGGATCCTCCCCTCCGCCCTGGCCCTCCTCACCACCTCCCCCTTCCCGCTCACGTCCACCGTCCTCATCTCCCCTCCTCCCCCTCCCCCGTCTTAACCCTTACCGGGTGGGAGGTCGGTAAAACCTTCTCGGGGACCTTCCTCGGGGATTTCCGGAGGCTCGTAGGGACTTGGGGAGGGCGGAAATCACGGCTCCGGGCTCCCCCTCGGCCTCCTCCGAGGGAGTGCGTATGCCTTATTAGATGAAAAAGTATTACGAAGAAGGTCCTTTCGCCTCCCGTCGATGCCCCCTTCGTCTTCCAACGTTCTCGAAACTCTTAAATAGCCCCCTCTGGAAGGTTGAACCGAAAAAAAAGGAGGTAGAAAGATGAAGGAAAAGGCAGCCATAGCGATCGCAGCGCTGATGCTAGCCTCGCTGGCAGCGGGGCTCTCGGTGAGCACGACGGTAAGCGCAGCGCACACGCCCTCGGTTTCCGTGGACAAGACGGTGGTGAAGGGAGGAGAGAACCGCGTTTTCACCTTCACCGTGACCAACGCCTCGGGCTCGGACGCCATCAAGAGCGTTCAGATTACCCTCCCGAGCGGCAGCGACTGGAAGGGTGGATACCCGCTGAAGAAGCTCTTAAAGGACAATCAGGTGGAGGTGGCCGATAATAAAGTGGTCCTGCCTGCTGGTACCATCCTCGAAGTTGAACTCGACAACACGACTGAAAACTCGTACTTCGTTATCCCTGAGAACACCGATGTGATAATCCCCGTGGAGAATCGGTTCTACTATCAGGGCTACATCTACACCCTGAGGGACAACGCCATAATGGAGCCTCGACAGCCAACCAACACTGAGAACATGCAAAACCTGATAAACTCTACCTATATGGCGGACAACAAGGAGAACCTGAAGGTTCCCGTAGCCCTTCCGGTCGTACTCACTGATAACAGGCTGAGGCTGGTACAGGACACCCTCGTGATATGGGAGAGTGGCAACACTGTAATATTGCCAGAAAATACGTTGCTCAAGGTGGTGAGTAATCCAGAAAACACGCTGGAGAACGAGAACTTTGCCCTCACGGCTGAAATAGAGGTGAAAGTAACGAACAACAGGTTCAGGTGTGTTTCCTCCAGCCTGAACACTGCTCCTTCCCTGTCGGGAACCAACATGGCAGGGGCCGAGGTAGAGCTGGTGGATAACATCGTCGTGATACCGGCGGGAACCGTCGTGGGAATCGTGGGTCGCGTGAAGGCCACAGTTTTTGAAAACACCGTAGTGATCAGAGAAAACGGTAATCCACTCCAGGCCCCAACTTTCGAGAATGTTCCCGCCAACTGGATGCAGGACCATTCAGTAAATCAGTGGACTATATGGACCGCCATAGGAGACAACACGCTGAAGGGTGGAGAGAACCTCTCCTTCCCGGTCTCCCTGGCGGCTCCCACGGCAGCCGGTACTTACACCTTCTACGTGAGCACCACGGACGTTAACAACATCACCAAGGACACCCCGGTTCAGATCACCGTTGACAACGCTCCGCCTTCCCTCACCATCTCGGTCTCCCCGAGCTGGGTGAAGGGGAGCACTCAGGTGACCATCACCGTGAAGGGTAACGAGCCCTTCACCTTCGACAACGTGCTGGTGGCGGAGAATAAGGCCACCGAGAACGTGTCCGTCACCATGACTCCCAACGCGGACAGCACGGAGTGGACGGGAACCTACACCACGAGCGAGAACGAGAACAGGGATGGTCTCGTAACCATCTATGTGGTAAATGCCAAGGACGCCGTCGGTAATTCCATCTCGGTCTCCGACAACACCAAGCTCTTCGTGGACAGGAGGAAACCCGTGAAACCTGACCTAGCCGCCATGGGCTTCCCAGTGGCTTGGGACCCCAGGTCCAGCTTCGCCATTAACTGGATCCTCAACGCCGATAACGACAACTTGGTGTGGACTCCCTCGACCTTCAGCCCCGAGGGCATGAAGCTCGTGATCCTGGTGGACAACACCCCGATTGAGCTCACCGCCGGTCCCACCGGAAGGGTCAGCTACACGCTAACTCTCTCCGATGGGAAGCACACGGTGGGAGCTTACATCGTGGACAAGGCCGGTAACAAAGGTGCGGAGAACCTGGAGAACGTGGTGATAGACAACAACAAGCCCACCATCCGCTTCGTCTACCCGGAGAACGGTGCTTACATAAAGGACAACAAGCCTACCCTCAGGGTAACCATAGCCGACACCGTGGGGGTGGAGAACAGCAGGCACATAACCGGAACGGACGACAACTACGGCTACAGGGTGGCCCTCTGCTACGAGAACGGCGACCCCCTGCCCGGAGGGGACAACCTAGTGCCCAAAGCCGATCCCACCGCTATCGATAACATCTGGGGCAACATCGTTTTCACCACCTTCACCTTCGAGAACGCCTGGCCCACTGCGCTGGCGGACAACACCTACATCCTGCGCGTCCTTGCCGGAGACAACTTCAGGTTCGAGAACCTCTGGATCAAGTTCACGGTGGACACTCGTGCTCCAAGCCCGCCCCCGGCGGCCAGCCTGGTGGGTAGCATAACGGCTGGGACGCTGGCCAGTCCCACCGGAACTAAGACCAAGACCTTCACGCTGAGGGGTACCGCCGAAGCCAGTGCCACGGTGAAGGTATACGTGACCACGGACGGAGGGGTGACTTGGACGGAGGTCACCACTGCTAGGACCACGGCCGGTACGGACGGCTCTTGGATGACCCAGCTTGACCTGAGCCAGTATGCTGGGGAGACCCTTGGAATAGCCGTTACCGCCACGGATGCGGCCGGTAACGAGAGCGACAGGACCCTCTACGGGTACGTGATCTACGACGCGAGCGCCCCGAAGGTCAGCATAACCTCTCCGAAGACCGGCACCAAGACCAGCAAGGCCAGCATCGAGGTGACCGGAACCGTGACCAAGGACAGCTGGGAAGACTGGAGCGACATCACCCTGAGGATACAGGTTGGTACGGGGGCCGTGACGGTTCCGGTGTCGGGAACCGGGGACACCGCCACCTTCTCCTACAGCGTGGCCCTCTCGGAGGGCACCAACACCATCCTGGTGTACGTCAGCGACGGCATGAACAGCAGCTCCGCCTCCGTGACGGTGACCAGAACCGTCACGCCTTGGGGCACCTACGCCGTGGTGCTGGTGATCATAGCGCTGATCATAGCTGCGATCGCCATCCTGAGGGTCAGGAAGTAAGCCTAAACCCCATCTTTTTTTCTTTTCCCTTTTGTTCTTTAGCTGGTTAGTCTGTATTAGGTTCAAAACCCGGCAGTCCATCGTTGGTCTGCCTTAGACGGTTGCAGACGCTCATGGAGGATGTGCCACGCTGGCTTACAGGGTCCTGCCCCTTCCTTTGAAACCCCTTCAAAATTCTCAGGCTTTTCCCCTTCCGGAAGCCTCTCTTCCCCTACTCAGGTTTTCCTCGAATTAGGTGAGTTCTGTTGCTTCCACCGATACAAAAGTGGGATCCGCATCCCGTCGGCCCGAGGGGATGATCCGGCTGGACCCG
>QNVD01000262.1 GCA_004347925.1 Hadesarchaea archaeon | reverse complement strand
GGCAGGACCGCGAGCTCCCTCCCCGTTTCCTCCGCGATCCTCCTGAAGGTCTCCAGCCTCTCGAAGTTCCTGGGGGAGAAGTCGGCCACCACCAGCCCCCTCTCCCCCTCGCAGATCTCCAGGCAGTTCCGGTAGACCTCCCCCTCGGTCTCCCTCCTCTCCTCCTTCCTCCCCACCCTGGTGCCCTCGATGATCAGGAGCCTGGGCTCCAGCCCCGCCGCCTCCTCCAGGAACTTCTCGGTCAGGTGGCCCCCGGTCCCGTGCATCCGTAGGTCGCCCGTGTACACCACCCAGCCCGCCCCCGTTTCGAGGGCGAAGGCGGTGGCACCGGGGATGGAGTGATCCACCTCCCAGAGCTTGCAGGGAAGGGGGCCGGAGCCCTTGGAGAGTTCGGCGTTGAGGGGGCGGGTCTGGGGGGATTGCTTCCAGAGCTCTTGGAGTTTGGGCGGTAGCTCTGGGACCTCCACCCTCCTCCCCTCCAGAGGCTTGTTCCTATTCCTAGAAGAGTTGAGTACCCTGGAATCATCCTCATCAGGCTCCCTCCTCGAGAGGTAGGCCACCTCCTCCCACGGGCTTTCTCTCCTCACGTCCTGCACCCCCTTGAGGATGGCCGCGGTCATGGCCGAGCAGCATACGGTGGTCTGCAGGCTCAGGAGGCCGGCGCACCCCCAGTGGTCCAGGTGGGCGTGGGAGAGGTAGACCGCGTCCAGGGGACGGTCGCAGGGGAGGTCCAGGTCAGAGGGTGTCAGGTCTTCCCTGTAGATGGGGAGAGGGGGGATCAGGCCCAGCTCCAGCAGGTCGTGAACTCCCCTGGCGGGGCGGGGCTTGAGGAACTCAGCGAAGAGGCTGGAGTGCCTCTTGAAGTTGATCCCGAAGTCCAGGAAGACCCTGATTTCCCCGCTCTCCAGGAGGATCTTGTTGCCCCCGATGGAGTCCAGCCCGTCGTAGACCGTCAGGAAGGCCCCCTTCATTTTCCTAGGAGAGTGGGAGGCGCGGGCTAAATAGCCGAGGAGGAAAATTCTTCCCCCACTCCTTTTATGGGCGTGGAAGAAGCGGGGATGATGGGGTCCGAGAGGGTCTGCTCCTCCTGCGGGAAGGCAATCGAGGGGAGGGTGTACTTCTGGGACGGGAAGCCTTACCATTCCTCCTGTCTGCCCCTGGAGATCACCAAGGTCGGGAGGGTGAGCGGGGAGCTGGTCAGGGCGGTGGAGGAGCTCAGGTCGGTTCAGGTCTCGGAAAAGCTGGGGAAGGCCGTCTGGGAGGTACAAAGGGAGGTGGACAGGATCATGGAGGGCCTGGGGTACTCCCACTACCCCTACGCCTGGGATCTCCATCCCTCCTATCCCCACCCCTACGAGTGGGAGAAGGAGGCCTACGGGGAGGATCTGGTCCTCGTCTTCATGTACCACAGGGAGGGGAGGGGCGCCAACGTGCTGGTGAGGAGGAGCGGAGAGCTCCAGCTCGTTCCCCCGAAGCTCTCGGCCGGCCCCTCGCTCAGGACCTGAGCACAGGGTTTTTGGAGCCCCAAACCTTAAATTACTGCAATTTTTATAGAATTAATCGTGGAATACTATCCAAGAAAAATAGAAGAAAAGTTGGAAAAATGGCTGGGGAGAAAAGAGTATCTCCTCCTGAAGGGGCCCAGGCAGAGCGGCAAGACCACCCTCCTCCTCCACCTCCACGAGCTCCTGAAGGACTCGGAGTACCTCACCCTCGAGGACCCCAGCTGGAGGGAGGCTTTTGAGAAGGATCCGAAGGCGGTGGCGGAGAGGATTCTGGAGAGGAAAAAGTCGGTCCTCCTCCTGGACGAGGCCCAGTACCTTGGCGACGTGGGGCAGAAGCTCAAGCTCCTGTTCGACCTTTACGGGGAGAGGCTGAAGATCATCGCCACGGGCTCCGGCTCCTTCGACATCAAGGTGGAGGTGGGGAAGCATCTGGTGGGGAGGGCCATCTACTTCGAGCTCCTGCCCCTCACCTTCGAGGAGTTCCTGAGGTGGAGGGCCGGGGACCTGCACAGGACCTACCTCGGCTTCTTGGAGTCCCTCTCCGGCTTCCTGAGGGAGGAAAAGCTGGAGGCCGAGCCCATCTTTGAGCGGGAGTTTCAGTCCCTGCTCGAGGAGTACGTGATCTTCGGCGGTTTTCCGGCGGTGGTTAAGGAGCCCAGCCAGGAGATCAAGCGGGAGCTCCTGCGCAACCTCGTCACCACCTACCTTGAGAGGGACATCTTCTACTTCCTCAGGGTGAAGAATCCGGAAAAGTTCCAGGAGCTCATGAGGTTCTTGAGCTTCCAGATAGGCGGCCTCCTGAACCATGCGGATGCCTGCCGTGAGCTCGGGATCGACTTCAGGACCCTCCTGAGCTACCTCTCCCTCCTCAGACAGACCTATGTGATAGAACTCCTCCCCCCCTTCTTCCGCAACCTGGTCACCGAGCTCAGGAAGTCCAAAAAGCTCTACTTCCTCGACACGGGGCTCAGGAACTTCCTGCTGAACCGCTTCGGCCCCCTCGCAGAGCGGGAGGACAGGGGAAGGCTGCTGGAGAACCACGTGTTCATCCAGCTCAGGTCCCGCTTTGAAAAGCTCCACTTCTGGAGGACCGCCGGGAAGGGGGAGATCGACTTCATCCTGGGAGACTCCGGTGAGCCGGTGCCCGTGGAGGTGAAGACCGGAAAGGCGAGGCCCGGGAGGGGATTCAGCAGCTTTCTGAAGTCCTACAGACCGAAGAGGGCAATAGTGTTCACGGAGGGGGAGTTCGGGGTAAGGGAGATCTCGGGGACGAGGGTGGCCTACCTCCCGCACTACTTCGCCTGATTCGCCGAGGATTGAGGTAGCTTGGCCAGGGTCCACAGGTGGTTGGAGGAGGCCAGGTAAGAATCTCGAACATGGCCTGCTCGATAGCTCCCTGGTGAGCTCCTACTCCGCCATGTTTCACGCTGCGAGAGCCATCTCTTCAGGGACGGTCTCAGGGAGAAGAGCCATTACTGCGTGGCAAGGTATCTGGAAGAGAAGTACGTGGCCAAAGGGGACCTGCCCAAAGAGGTCGTTTTTCTGCTTGACAGGTTTAGGAATCTCAGGCACACGGATCTCTACCGGCTTGACTTTTTCGCCTCCGAAGATGAAGCCAGGGAGGCCATAAAAAGTGCCGAGTTCGTGATCGGGGAGATAACCCGCATACTGGAAGCGGAGGGCTAGGGGAAACTCAAACCCGGGAGGAGTTGAAGGTCAGGGGGGGGATCCAGCGACGAGTGGCCCGCACTTTTCCTCATTGGTCAACCATCTTATCCTTAAAAGTTAAATATTAGTAAAGTGAAATTAACTAACGTGTATGATCTGAACCCCTGGTGGGAGACAGGTGAGGTTCCCCGCGACCTCCTTCCCTCCCAGCCGAGGACGCTCTTCCAGGAGCTCAGGGACTCGCTCGACCGGCGGCAAGCGGAGGTGATAGTGGGCCTGCGCCGGACCGGGAAGACCACCCTGATGCTCCAGCTCATCGACCACCTCCTGAGGCGAGGAACGGATCCCAGGAGCATCCTCTACTTCACCTTCGACGAGCGCTCGAGGGACCTGCGCGGGCTGCTCCGGGAGTACGAGGAGCGCGTGCTCAGGTCCAGGCTCAGGGACCGCAGGATCTACCTCTTCCTGGACGAGGTGCACAAGCTTCCCGGATGGCCCGAGGAGGTGAAGCTCCTCTACGACTTCAACCCCAACCTCAAGCTAGTGCTCTCCGGGTCCGCCAGCCTTAACCTCATGCGCGGCGCCGGGGAATCCCTGGCGGGGAGGTGCGTCTTCCACAGGCTCGACCCCCTTTCCTTCGTGGAGTTCCTGCGCCTGCGGTACGGGGAAAGCCCCCCTCCCCCGGAGGATTTCGAGATCTCCGAGCGCAGGCTCTCCATCCACCTCCAGGAGTTCCTGCTCCGGGGGTTTCCGGAGATAGTCCGGGCGGGAGACCAGGAGGCCAGACGCTACGTCAGGGAGCTGGTGCTGGAGCGAATCCTCTACCGGGACATCCCGCAGAGCTTTCCCGCCAGCGAGCCCGAACTCCTGAAGCTCCTGGCCGAACTCCTATGCTCCAGCCCGGGGATGGTTCTGAACGTCGATTCCCTGTCCAAGGAGCTGGGCAGGGCCAAGAAAACCGTCGGGGATTACCTGAGCTATCTCGAACTCTCCTTCGTCATCAGGCGCCTGAGCAACCTCCGCGGATCCATGCTCGCGGTTAGCCGCAAGAACCGCAAGGGTTACCCCTGCCATCCAAGCCTGTGCACGACCCAGGACCACACGAGGGTGATCGAGACCCTGGTCATGAGCGAAACCGGAGCCCAGTTCTACTGGCGGCTGAGGGACCTGGAGGTGGACTTCGTGCTCAGGAACGGAAGAACGATGCCCGTGGAGGTGAAGTACGCGCAGAAGGTCCGGGAGCGGGACCTTCGCGGCATCCGGGCCTTCTGCAGGCGCTTTGGGCTGGAGAGGGGCCTCGTCATCACCAGGGAGGAGATGGGAAGGCTGGACGGGCTGGAGCTGGTTCCCCTGCTCCGGTTCATCCTGTACAGGGAGAGGTTGCTGGGAGGGTCGGAATCGGGTCTCCCGGGAGGCCAGACCCGTTAAGCGCGGTCCTGATGAGGGGGGCCACGGTTTGGGCCCCCTCAGCGGGGAGAGGAGCCGTGTCCCCCCTCCTCCTTGGGCAGGTCGAAGTACACCTACCCCCCCTGAGCTGAGGACTTATCCGGCCTCTGGGAGGCCGGCGTTTTTGCATTTTTTTCGGGATAGGTGAGGTGAAAGGTTGGAGAGGACAGGCTTCCCTCCCCCCGACGGGCACACCGACCTCTGCGGCATCTGCCCCTTCAGGGAAACCTGCACCGTCTACCAGCACCTGCTCAGGGACAACTACTACCGCTACCCCTGCTGGGAGGCCTACCACGCCCAGAGGAGGAGGTGCGAGGAGGGGAGGAGGCTGAGGGAGGAAGGGGAGAGGGCGGAGAGGCGCGGTGGCTGAGGCGCCTCCCTGGCCAGCCGTGGGCTAGAGCAACCTCACCTCCCTAACCCTCAGATCCCCTCCGATCCTCAGCAGGCTCCCCTCCCCCACCTCCTCCCACCCCTCCTCCGTGAGCCTCTCCGAGCACACCAGGACGGCCCTCTCCCCCCGGAGCAGCTTGCCCCTCAGCAGGGCCCCGGTCTCGGGGGAGGAGCACGAGAGTTCCCCCGGCCCCCTCCTGAGCCTGTGGAGGCTCTCCCCTAACCTGAAGGCGTAGAGGTGCTCCCCGTCCGAGAGGAGGAAGTTCAGCGCCCCCTTGGCCGACCTCCTCGCCTCCTCCACCGCCACCCCTATCCCCTCCTCCACTCCCCCCTCCCCCTCGAGGCACTGGAGGAGCCAGCGGAAGTAGACCTCCGAGTCCGTTTCGCCCTCGAGACCCTCGGCGTACCTCCCCCTGAGCTTCCTCCTCAGCTGTTCCCTGTCCACGGTCCCGTTGTGGGCGAAGATCCAGTTATCGAACCTGAAGGGGTGGGAGTTCTCTCCCCTGACCCTCCCGCAGCTGGCCCTCCTCACGTGGCAGAGGATGATGCTGGACTTCACGCTCCTGGAGAGCTGGGGGAGTTTGCTCTCGGGGTCCAGCGCCGAGATCCCCTGCTTGAAGACCCTGGCCTCTCCCCCCTCGTACCAGCCCATCCCCCACCCGTCGGGGTGCTCCCTGGCCAGCCGCCTGAACCTCTCCAGCGAGAACTCCAGGTCCACCGGCCCGCTGGCGATGAGCCCCAGCAACCTGCACATCCTTCCCCTTCTCCCCCCCAATCCTTTTTCCCCTTGCCGGGCGCCGCCGAGGCGGAAGAGTTTTAGGAGGGGTGGGAGAGAATTGACACGTGCCCGTGGTGCACGTGATGGTCTGGAAGGGGTTCTCCAACGCCGCCAAGAAGAGGGTGATCGCGGGGATAACCAACGTGTTCGTGGAGATGGGCGTTCCCAGGGAGGCGGTGGAGGTCATCCTCCACGAGGTGCCCAAGGAGAACTGGGGAGTGGGAGGGGAGCAGGCTAGCGAGAGGCTCAAGGACGTGCAGGTCCCCTGAGTCCGCCTTTAACCTTCCACCTTCTTTTTGTTCAGCTTCGTCCAGCTCTCCCGCCCCCTTGCTGGTGCCGTCCAAGTTTCAGGCGGATAGAAGCAGCAAAGGGGTGGACGGGAGGAAAGCGGGTTTACAAAGGGAGAAGATGTGTGTCGCCGGGAAGGAGGCCCTGAAGGTGAGCCTCTCGAAGTTCTCCAGACGTGCTCCATCACCTTCTGGGGTAGGACCAGCCGTCTCCACCCTGGTGAACATCTCGGAGCCTTTTCCCAGCAGCTGATGCCTCACTATGGGCTTCCCCCTGCACCCTCTNCCTGCAGNANCTCNGGGCCTCCTCGAAGGCCNCCCTNGCCAGGCCCACGGAGGAGGCGGCCATCTGGGAGAAGGTCAGGGAGAGGAGCTGCCCCTTCACCAGGGAAACCTCCTCCTCCGTGAACTCCAGCGGGGAGATCGCATACCTCTCCGGGATCCCCACTTCAAGACCAGCTCCCCCCGCGGACAGTCCTTTGCCCCAGCTTCAGGATGAGCGGCCCCCTCTTCGCTCCTGGGAGGTCTAGGGGGACCACGCAGGCCTGTCTCGTCCCCCTCACGAAGTCTTGGTTGAAGTGGAGGGCACGTGGGTAGCCACCGGGTACAGGAGATCCAGCCGCCTTGGAGCCGCCTATCACACACTCTCCCTCCCCGTACCTGCCCCTCCTCGCTGGGAAGGGAGCCCGCCAGCACGGAGCCGTGCTCGGGCCCCATCACCCCCCAGCACCCCTGCTACCGCCTGATCGTCCTCCAGCCGGGGCTCCACCAGCTCCTTCCTCAGTTCCTCCCTCTGAAGACCATGGCCACCTCGGCGTCGAAGAAGGTGGCCCTGGCCTGGAGGGAGCGGCCCAGCACCTCCTCCAGCTCCCCCTCCTCCAGGGCGAACCTCACACCTCCCCTTCCCTGGGAGGGAGGTCTATAAGAGCCTGCTCCCCACCCTTAAAAGCCCGCGGTGGAAAGGTTGGGGGATGGGGGTGAAGGTAGGGACGGTGGGCCCCATCAACCCCTCCCTCTTCCGGAAGGACGAGCAGGGGCGCTGCCAGGTGGACACGGTCTGGAGGGTGGCCAAGAGCTGCGAGGAGAAGAACTACCACTCCGTCTGGTACGCGGACCACCTGATGGGGTGGTTCCCACCCCACGACTTCTACGATCCCCTCGTCGCCCTGGCCTTCGCGGCCTCCAGGACGGAGAGGATAA
>QNVD01000261.1 GCA_004347925.1 Hadesarchaea archaeon | reverse complement strand
CAGGGAGGCGCTGGCCGAGCTGGTGAGGCAGAAGGCGGAGGGGAGGCCCCTCGTCGTTCCCCAGGAGGAGAAGAGGGAGGCACCCCTCGATCTCATGAAGGCCCTGGAGGCCAGCCTGGCGGAGGCCAGGAGGAAGAAGGCCGGCTCCTGAGCATGGGTCTCCCNCTCCTAAAGCCCATGCTGGCCAGGACGGGCTCCCCCTCCGACCTCAGCCGGGGGGACTTCCTATGGGAGCCCAAGCTGGACGGTACCAGGATCCTCCTGTACCGGGAGGGTGAGAGGGTGAGGCTCCTCAACAGGAGGGGGAGATGGGTGGAGGGGAGATATCCCGAGCTCTCCTCCCTTCACCTCCACCTGCGCTCCGATCCCTGCCTCCTGGACGGGGAGCTGGTGGTCTTCGATTCCTCCGGCCTCCCCAACTTCTCCCTCCTGCAGGAGAGGGAGCAGCAGGAGGAGCCCCTGAGGGCGGAGCTCCTCTCCCGCCTGCACCCGGCCACGATGGTGGTCTTCGACCTCCTCTTCTCGGGGGAAAGGGAGCTCCTCCCCCTCCCGCTGGAGGAGAGGAAGAGGCTCCTCTCGGAGGAGGTGGAGGAGGGGGAGAGGATCAGGCTCTGCTATCACACCAGGGAGGGGGAGGGGCTGTGGGAGAAGGCGAGGGAGATGGGCCTGGAGGGGATCATGGGGAAGAGGGAAGATTCGCCCTACCGGCCGGGGGTGAGGAGCCCTGACTGGCTGAAGGTGAAGAACACCAAAACCCTGGATGCGGTGATCCTGGGCTACACGCCGGGGGAGGGGTGGAGGGAGCCCTACTTCGGGGCCCTGGCCCTGGGGGCCTACCGGGAGGGAAAGCTGGTCTTCCTGGGGAAGGTGGGGACGGGGTTCGACACCAGGCTGATGGAGGAGCTCTTCCCCCTCCTCCGTAGGCTTGAAACGGGCAGGAAGCCGGTGGAGGAGGAGCCCCCCTACGAGGTGAGGTGGGTGGAGCCCAAGCTGGTCTGCGAGGTAAAGTACCTGGAGCTCACCCCCGATTCCAAGCTCAGGGCGCCCTCCTTCGTCAGGATGAAGGACAAGGAGCCGGAGGAGTGCGAGCTGGAACCAGGCCCCTGATGAAAAAAGGAGAAGGTGGACCCAGCGGGATTCGAACCCGCGACCTCTCGCCTGCGAAGCGAGCGCTCTACCGCTGAGCTATGGGCCCAAGCAAGCTCTAAGCTTATTTTCCCTCCGCCCTTTTAACGGTTGGGAGGGGACCCGGTCCCCTTCCCGGCTTGCCCCCATTCCTTGAGGAAATCGGAGGGCCTGCGTATCTTGACCCCCAGGTACTCCTTGAACTTGAGCAGGTGGCGGTCGTTGGTGATCAGGTAATCCGCCTTACCCCACAGGGCGCAGTTCAGGAGCTTGTTGTCGTCCGGATCCTCCATCAGGAGGGGCAGCTCTTCCCTCACCTCCACCTCCTCCGCCTCCTTCAGCAGCCTCCTCACCTTCGACTTGAACTCACCCTCGCAGCCCACCCTTCCGAGCATGCTCCTCACCTCGGCCTTCACCTTCGTGGAGAGGAGGGCCCGGAAGCTCCCCTTCAGGCAGAGGTCCAGGATCCTGGCGGAGGAGCTGCGGGGGTTGAAGCGGGCCCCTATGAAGAGGTTCGTGTCAGGAACCACCCTCAGCTTCATCATCCCCCTTTTCCCGGGGCAATTTCAACCTTACTTTTTAAGGGGGGACCCCCAGGAGGTTTTGGGGAGTGCCCGAGCTGAGGGAAGTGGTGGTGGTAGAGGCCGTCCGCACCCCCGTGGGAAAGTCGGGGTGGGCGGGCATGGAAAAGGGGGGAGTCTTCGCAGGCGTTTCCTCCCAGCACCTCCTGGCCACGGTCCTGAGGGGGCTGGTGGACCGGGTGAAGAAGCGATGCGGGGCCTTCGACGAGAGGGAAATAGAGGATGTGGCGGTGGGTTGCCTGAGCCAGGTAGGGGAGCAGGGACTGAATCTGGGCAGGCTGGGGGCGCTGGCCGCCGACCTCCCGGTGGAAACCGCGGGCTGGACCCTCAGCAGGTACTGCAACGCGGGGCTCCAGGCCATCAACTCCCAGGCCCAGGCCCTCATGACGGGCTGCGGGGAGATAGCGATAGCCGCGGGCGTGGAGAACATGAGCCGCTATCCCATAGGATCTGACCTGGAGGCGGCGATGAAGGCCGACTTCCCCGTTTCCCTCCACCCCCGCGCGGAGGAGAGGGGGGCCCTGGGGGTGATGGGGGTGGCCGCGGAGCTGGTGGCCAGGCGCTACGCCCTGAGCAGGGAGGAGCAGAACAGGTTCGCCCTCTGGAGCCATCAGAAGGCGGTGAGGGCGATGAGGGAGAAGGAGGAGTACCGGAAGCGGATCGTTCCGGTGGAGGTGGAGAGGGGAGGGGAGAGGGTGTGGGTGGAGGAGGACCAGACCCCCCGGGCCCAGGCCCTGGACGATCCGGAGACCGCCTACGAGCGCCTCCGCAGCCTTCCCCCGCGCTTCGCCGAGGACGGCACCGTCACCGCCGGGAACTCCTCGGCCATAGCGGACGGGGCGGCCGCGGTGATGCTCATGACCCTGGACAAGGCGGAGGAGCTGGGGCTGAGGCCCATGGTCAAGATCAGGTCCATGGCCGTGGCGGGGGACGATCCCGTGACCATGCTCCTGGGGCCCATACCGGCCATGCGCAAGGCCCTTGCCCGGGCCGGGATAGGGATGGAGGAGGTGGAGGTCTGGGAGCCCAACGAAGCCTTCGCCTCCCCCGTGCTGGCCTTCTGTAAGGAGTTCGGGGTGGCCTTCGATGACCCCCGCATAAACCCCACGGGTGGGGCCATAGCCATAGGGCACCCCATAGGGTGCACCGGGGTCCTCTACTTCACGGAGATGGTTCACTGGATGGTCCGCCACCGGCTGCGCTACGGCCTACAGACCCTGTGCGGGGGAGGAGGGGTGGGGATAGCCACCGTGGTGGAGGGGAGGATTTGAACTCGCAGGAGGCCTCTGGTCTCAGGACTAGAGCCACTTTACCCTGACCAGGTGGGTGGCGCAGGAGATGCAGGGATCGTAGGCCCTGGCGATGATCTCCAGCACCCTCTCCAGCTCCTTCTGGTTCCCCACCAGCCTCGGGGCCGCCACCCTGAAGTCCTTGTCCACGTTGGCGGCGTTCATGGCGGTGGGAGTGATCACGTCCGCCCAGACCACCCTCCCCTTGGCATCGAAGCGGTAGGAGTGGATGAGGGTTCCCCTGGGGGCCTCCACGGAGGCCGTTCCGGTTCCCGCCCTGGGCTTCACCTCCACCGGTTTCTCCCTCCTGAGCCCCAGGCTGAGCAGCTCCTCCACATCCGAGATGCACCTGTCCACGCTGTGCACCAGCTCTATGGCCTGGGCCAGGTTGTTGGAGATGGAGTTGGAGTAGTCCAGCTTTGACTGGTGCTCCCTGAAGAGCTCCTTCGCCTCCCCCTCCAGCCTGTCACCGAAGAGCTTCAACCTGGCCAGCGCCCCCACCATGAAGGGCTTCCCCTTGTAGGAGGAGTGCTTGGCCCTGGAGTGCTTCACGGTGGTCTCCTGGATGTACTTCCTGTAGTCGTGAACATCCCAGCTCGTCCCGTCGGAGGCCGCGTGCCTCAGGCCGAAGTACCCGAACCTCTTCCCGGGATCCACCGCGATGAAGGTGTTCTCCGACTTGGGTGCGTCGGGAAGCTGGAAGGAGGAGAAGAGCTTCACGGAGAGGAGGGCGAACTCCCTGGTCATCTCCATGGCCTGCTTGATCCTCTTCAGGTCCTCCTCGGAGGGAACCGTGGCGAAGCCCCCCACCCTCTCGTTCATCCCGTGCACCTCCCTTCCCGTCAGGAGGTTGTGCACCAGGTTGCCGGCCTTCTTCAGCTGCAGGGCCCCCTTCACCTCCTTCGGGTACTTCTGGGCCATGTGCACCACGCTGGGGAAGCCCAGGAAGTCGGGGAGGGCCAGGGCGAAGACGTGGAGGGCGTGGCTCTCCACCATCTCCCCGTGGATGAGCAGATCCCTGAGGAGCTCCGTCTGCCTGGAGACCTTCACCCCCAGGGCATCCTCCACCGCCTTCACGGAGGCCATGCTGTGGGAGCAGGTGCAGATGGCGCAGATCCTCCTCATCACGTCCGGTACCTTCTCGTAGTGCATCCCCTTGATGAAGGACTCGAAAAACCTGGGACCCTCGAAGATGTTGAACTTCACGTCCCTTACCTGGTTCCCCTCTATCTCCACCTCGATTCCGCCTTCCCCTTCCACCCTGGCCAGCGGATCCACCTCTATCTTCACCTACTTCACCTCCAGGATCTCCGGATAGTTGGCCGCGAACATGCGCAGCCTCGCCCTGACGTAGTCGGGCTTGAAGCCCGCCTCCCTGAACACCTGCAGGGCGCTCTTGATCCTAGCCTCTCCCTCTATCACCCCCCTGCATCCTATGCAGTCCACCCCCAGGGAGGGACACCTGGCCCTGCATCCCCCCACCGTGAGGGGTCCCAGGCACAGCTTCCCCTCCAGCATCAGGCAGCCGTTCTCCCTGAGCTTGCACTCCACGCATACCGGGTAGTCCACCGCCTCCGGGAGGTCCCCCCTCAGCAGGGAGGCGGCGGCCCTCAGGAACTCCTCCTTCTCTATGGGGCAGCCGGGGAGCACGAAGTCCACCTTCACGTAAGCGGAGAGGGGCTTTGACTCGTAGATCTCCCAGACCTTGTCGGAGCCGTAAACCTCCTTCATCTTCTCCTCCACCTTCAGGATCCCGTTGCAGCTCGCCTGCACCCCTCCCCAGGCCGCGCAGTCCCCTATGGCCACCAGCAGCTTGGACCTCTTCCTGATCTCCTCCAGCTTCTGCTTCTGCTTGGGGGTGGTGATGGAGCCCTCTACGAAGGCCACATCGTAGTCGCTCTCCTCCACCGCGCTGCTGGCCATGGTGAAGGACTTGAGATCCAGGGCCCCCACCAGGTCCAGCAGCTCATCCTCCAGGTTGAGGATCATGAGCTGGTCCCCCGCGCACCCCGTGAAGCCGAAGATTCCCACCTTGGGCTTCATCCTATCAACCCCTTTATCTGCAGGGCGTCCACCCCCGTGAAGACGGGGCCGTCCTTGCACACGTACCTCATGGAGGTCCCCGCCCCCACCACGCAGTGCCTGCACTTCCCTATCCCGCACTTCATCCTCCTCTCCATGGTCATGTAGATCCTCTCGGGGGGGAAGTTCCTGTCCATCAGCTCCTTGAACACGAAGCGGTACATCACCGGAGGACCGCACACCACCGCGTAGGCCTCCGGGTTCAGGTCCACCATCCCGAAGAGCTTGGTCACCACTCCCTCGCAGACGCACTCGGGATGCTTCTTCTTCAGGTTCTTGCAGACCTCGTCCTCCTTCTCGTAGGAGAGGTAGACCCTGCACTCCTTGGAGTCCATGAGCTTCATGATCTCATCCTTGAAGAGCATCAGGGTATAATCCCTTATCCCGTAGAGCAGGGAAAGCTCCCCGTAGTCCTTCCGGTGATCCAGGGCGTACTGGAGCACCCCCCTCAGCGGGGCCATCCCCAGACCCCCGGAGATCAGGATGAGGTCCGATCCCTTCATCGCCTCCATGGGGAAGCCGTTCCCGTAGGGTCCCCGGATCCCCACCTTGGCCCCGGGGGAGAGGCGGTGCAGGGCCGCCGTTACCCTCCCCACCCTCCTCACGCAGACCTCCAGGGGCTTCCTCGTGGGGGAGGAGCAGATGGAGATGGGGGCCTCCCCCACCCCGGCCACGCTCACCTCCAGGAACTGGCCGGGCCGGTGGTTCAGGTTAACGTCAAGCTGGAGGAGCTTCTCTATGGGGGTCTGCTCCTCCACCTTCAGCACCTTGGCCTGCCTGGGAAGGAGCTCGTTCATCTGGCCTCACCCCTAACCGCCGAAAGCATCTCCACGAAGTCTATCCCGGCTGGGCAGTAGACGGTGCACCTCCCGCACCCCACGCACCTCACCTCCTCTCCCACCTTGCAGCTCAGCCTGTTGACGGTCCTCTCCACCACCGTGGGCCTGAAGTTGAGACCCCCCGCCACCAGCGCGTGCCTCTTCAGCATGCAGGAGTCCCACCTGCGCACCCTGCTCCCCTTCCTCACGTCCAGCGTCAGGAGGTCTGAAACGTCGTAGCACTGGCAGGTGGGGCAGACCAGGTTGCAGGTGCCGCAGGCCAGGCACTTGGCGCTGACCTCCTCCCATCCCTCCTTCCCCTCCGTCTCTATCAGGTCACCCATCCCCGCCAGGTTGATCCTCCTCCTGACCTTCCCCATCCTCCTCTCTTCCATCCTCGCCGCCTGCTCCACCTCCTTCTTCCCCGCCTCCTGGAAGTAGCCCTCCTTGGAGAGCCTGTAGCCCTCCCCGCTCCCCACCCTCACCAGGTACTCCCGGCCCAGATCGTGGAGGAAGAGGTCGAAGCCGGTGGTGGCGTAGCCGCTCCCCACGGAGGTGCAGAAGCAGTACCTATCCGGAACGCAGCTTATCCCCACCACCAGGGTGTTCTCCCTCCTCCTGGCGTAGTACTCGTCCCTGGGGGAATCCAGGAAGACCCTGTCGAGCTTGAGGAGGCCGTTCACGTCGCAGTGATGGACCCCGAAGAGGACCGCCTTTTTTCCCTCGAAGCTCTCCCTGTACTCCTCCCCCTCGTACCTCAGGATCTCCTCCTCGGGAGGCAGGAGGAGCTTCTTGGGGGGAAGGAGGGTGCGGGTGTACTCCAGCTTCACCTCCTTCAGGTCATCCACCTTCCGGAAGGTCACCTTGCCCCCTTCCTCCACGGGGGCGAAGACTTCACCGCGGCTCTTCAGGCTCTGGAAAAGCTTGGGGAGGTCCGCTTTGGCCAGCTTCGCGTACCTCATTGAATCTTCCTTTCTTCAAACCATGCTTAAAAAACCTTTCTCTTGAGCAAGATGCCCTACTTTAGGTCCACGGAGCCCGAGAGGGCCACCCCCCTCTCCGTGCTCACCTTGAGGAGGTAGCCCCCCTCCCTCCTCCACCCCTCCACCCTCAGGAGGTCCCCCGGAAAGACCACCCCGGAGAACCTGGCCCTGAGAGCGGCCATCCTTCCGGGGTCGTTCGCGCAGAGCTTCCGGAGCAGCAGCCTCCCCACCACCCCGAAGGTGCACAGACCGTGCAGGATGGGCCTCTCGAAGCCCGCCAGCCTGGCGAACTCTGGATCCACGTGGAGGGGATTCAGGTCCCCCGAGAGCCTGTAGATCAGGTTCAGGTTCCCGCCCACCTCCACCCCCTCCGAGAAGTCGGGGGGGCGGGCGGGAAACTCCTCCCTGTGGCTGGGTCCCCTCTCCCCCCCGAAGCCTCCC
>QNVD01000260.1 GCA_004347925.1 Hadesarchaea archaeon | reverse complement strand
CGTCCTGGTCTTCAGGGAGGGGGGCCTGAGGTTCCCTGACAGCGGGAGGAGGGTGGGGGGGAAGGTGGGGAAGAAGCTGGTGGAGGAGCTGAAGCCCTCGGAGGGGGATGTGGTGATCCTTGGAACGGGGGAAAATGAGGTGGAGGCGGAGCTGGGCGCCAGGGCCGCCGCCATGAGGCTGGAGAGGAGGCGGGGCAGGCTCACCAGCTCGGCCTCTCGTACCTGAACTTCACGTTGTCCCCTTCCCTCAGCTCGTAGGAGCCCGCCCCCACGGGTGCGTACTCCCAGCCGTTCTCCTTCCAGAGGTAGAACATCCAGTACTTGCCCTCCGAGGGGTCGTTGCTGAGCCCGTTGATGGAGACGATGAACTCCCCCAGCCCCGCGTAGTACTTGGTCTCCACCACGGCCACCCTCCTCAGAGCCTCCAGGGCCGTGGCTCCCCTGGTGAGGTGCACCTCATGGTAGACCTCCGCCTCACCGTTGTCTATGACCACGCCCGCGTTCACCAGCGTGCGGTCCAGCTCCCTCACCCGCTCGTGCAGCGTCGAGACGTCGTGCGCCAGGTAGACCATCCCCATCACCAGCACCACCAGCACCACCGAAAGGGCCTTGGTCGCTTCCTCCATTCTCTCACCTCCTCTGGGTTGTGGAAAGGGAAGCCCCCACCCTCACGGCGAGGGGGGCTTCGACCCTGATCCTGGTGCTCAGCCTCAGCAGGCCCACCAGCGGGGGGAGGAAGAGGAGGGAGGAGAGGTGGTAGAGGGTGAAGGGGAACTGCAGGGCCAGGGCGGTGAGCCAGGTGGAGAGGGAGGTGAGGGGACCGTAGAAGCTGGAGGTGAGGGGGCTCCCCACCACCCCCGTCCAGAAGTCGAAGAGGAGGATGGCCACCGCGGTCGTGAGGGCGGTGCGACCCAGCAGGCCACGGAAGCCTGAGAAGGGGGAGAGCCTGTTCCTGGTGGCCAGGAGCCAGACCAGGAGGAAGCCCGACCAGGTGAAGAGGTAGATGGGATGCCAGCCCCAGAACAGGAGGTCCACCGCCAGCACCCCTCCCAGCACCAGGAGGCCGAAGGTCCTCCCCACCCGCTCGGTCCTCTCCCCCAGGTTCCAGAGGTAGGTGGAACCGGTGACCACCAGGACGGGGATGATCAGCTCCAGGTTGGGGAGGGTCAGCCCCCTGAGGTAGAGGAGCTTGCTGCTGACCGCCAGGAGGAGGCAGATCCCGGCGAAGACCCAGAGCCTCCTCCTCAGCCTCCGGGAGGTTTCCTCCATCTAGCTGGATATAATATCCAATATATAAATATGCCGAAGGCCGGGCTCAGACCCTCTTGTAGGTGTAGACCTTCAGCCACTCCTCCAGGGCCTCCACCAGCTTCTCCCTGAGCCTCTCCCCCCTCACCCCCTCCTTCCTGAGGGAGGAGATCCTGGAGGAGAGAAAGGCCAGGCCCAGCACCTCCCTGATCCAGCGCTCGAAGTCACCCCTCTCCGTGTGGAACTCCAAGGAGCCCACCTCCACCCTCTTCACCGCCTCCAGGAACTCCAGCAGGCTGTGGGCCTGCACTCCAAGGGGCCTATCCAGGCCGGAGTAGAAGGAGAAGGGACGGTCCACCCTCTTGGCGGGCTCCATCCTTTTCTTTTTGAGGGCCGCCAAATAAGGCTGTCGGGTCCCCACCGGCAGGTCTGAAGAAGGGTGGAAAATCCCCGGTTGGCCTCTGCCCAGGTCCGCATGCGCGGTAAGGTGTTGCTTAGGTCCGGAGATGCGGGGTGCGGGGAGCGGGTACCTCCTGCCGCACAAACCCCGAGCGGGATGGTTCGGGTCCGGGCGCCGTGGGGTGCCTCGGAGGCCGGGACAGCGTGGCCGCTCCTGCCGCCCGACTCCGTTTCCGGCACACCGTACGGAAAATGACAGGACCCTCAGGCCCTCCCGTACAGCTCCGTGAGCTCCGCCAGCCTCTCCAGCGGGGGGGTGGTGAGCTGGTCCGCCCTCACCCTCCACCTCCAGTTCCCCTCCGCCCTGCCGGGGGTGTTCATCCTGGCCTCGCTCCCCAGCCCCAGCACGTCCTGGAGGGGGAGGATGGCCAGGTCCGCCACCGAGCCCAGGGCCAGCCTCATGAGCTCCAGGTGGACCTCCTCCGCCGGCACCTCCCTCCCCACGTACCTGAAGAACCTCCTCCTCACCTCGGGGCCAGCCTCCTCCTCGAACCACCCCCTGGCGGTGTTGTTGTCGTGGGTCCCGGTGTAGACCACGCAGTTCCTCTCGTGGCGGTGGGGGGCGTGGGGGCTGGAGGGGGGATCCTGGAAGGCGAACTGGAGCACCCTCATGCCCGGGAGGCCCAGCCCCTCCCTTAGCTCCACCACCTCCTCCGTGATCGTGCCCAGGTCCTCCGCTATGAAGGGGAGAAAGCCCAGCCTCCTCCTGGCCTCCCTGAAGAGCTCCTCCCCAGGCCCCTCCACCCACTCCCCCCTCCTGGCGGTGCTCTCCCCGGCCGGGACCTCCCAGTGGGCCACGAAGCCCCTGAAGTGGTCAAGCCTCACCAGGTCGAACATCCCCCGGGCGTGCTCCATCCTCCTCACCCACCACTCGTATCCCCCCTCTCCCATCCTTCCCCAGTCGTACACGGGCTGTCCCCAGAGCTGCCCGGTGGGGCTGAAGTAGTCGGGGGGAACCCCCGAGACGAAGAGGGGCCTCCCCTCCCGGTCAAGCTTGAAGAGCTCCCGGTGGGCCCAGACGTCCGAGCTCTGGTGGTCCAGGTAGAAGGGAAGGTCCCCCACCAGCCTTATCCCCCTCCTCCTGCAGTAGCCCCTCAGGGCCCCCCACTGCCTGTAAAAGAGGTACTGGAGGAACTTCTCCTCCTCCACCTCTTCCCTCCTTTCCTCCGCCACCTTCCGGAGGGCCTCGGGATCCCTCTCCCTCAGCCCCTGCGGCCACTCCACCCAGCTCCTCCCCAGCTCCCTGGAGAGGAAGGAGAAGAGGGCGTGATCCTCCAGCCACCAGGCGTTCTCGGCGCAGAAGTCCTGGAAGCCCTCCGCCCCCTCCTCCCTGAAGCGCCCGTAGGCCCTCCTGAAGAGGCCCCGCTTGTAGGAGAGGACGGAGGGGTAGTCCACCCTGTCCGGGGGGAAGGGTGGGGGGGAGAGCTCCTCCCTCCTCAGCCACCCCTCCTCCACCAGGTCCTCCGGGCTGAGCAGCAGGACGTTCCCCGCGAAGGCCGAGGCGGGATGGTAGGGGGAGAAGCCCGAGGAGGGGGGGAGGAGGGGGAGGAACTGCCAGAACCTCTGCCCCGCCTCCTGCAGGAGGTCGGCGAAGGCCCTGGCCCAGGGACCCAGGTCCCCCACCCCGTGGNGGGAGGGGAGGGAGGTGAAGTGGAGGAGGAGGCCGCTGGCCCTCAGGCTCCCCCCTCCCTGCACCTCCCGCGCACCGGGCAGGAGGGGCACCTCCTCCTCTTGCAGTACTCCAGGGCGAGCCTGACCAGCCTGGGCTCCAGCTCCTTCATCCTTTCCTCCCCCCTCATCCCCAGCCTCCCCGCCACCTCCCTCGCCAGGGGGGAGAGGGGAGGGTCGGCCTTCTCCCAGATCCCCCTCAGCTCCCTCAGGAAGATGCTGACGGTCACGGGCCCTATCCCCCTGAAGTCCATCAGCCTCCTCTCCAGGTCCCTGGCGTCGCGGGCCGAGGAGTGGAGCCTCTCCAGCCCCCCCTCCTCCTTCAGCTTCCCGCAGATCTCCAGGAGCCTGTCGGCGGTGGAGTAGTCGTAGCGCACGTACCCACCCTCGTCCAGGGCTTCCACCAGCCTGTGCCAGCCCGCCTCCAGCACCCTCTCCGGGGTGGTGTACCCCCTCCTCTCGAACTCCCTGAAGGTCCGGAGGGCTATCTCCGCGGAGATCCTCCTGCCGAAGAGTAGGGAGGCGAGAAACCACTTGAACCTGTCCCCCGGCTTCCTCAGGTCCAGACCCAGCTCCTCGGGATAGCTCCTTATCCCCAGCTCCATCCCTCTACTTGGATCTGGGGAGGGTTAAACGGTTGACTCGGAAGACTCCGGGGAGGAGCTTAAGTTCAAGACCCTGAAGTTCCTGGCCAGGAAGGAGGTGGCCTCCATCAGGGAGATCGCCAGGAAGATCAACATCGCCCCCAAGAACCTCACCCGGCACCTGAACCTGCTCCTCCAGAAGGGGGTGATAGAGACCGTGTACAGCGGGAAGAACATCAAGCTCTACAGACTCTCCCCCAGGGTGCAGGTGCTGGGGCAGTTCCTCCGCAGCGACCTCTGATCCCCAGCCTTTTTTTACCCGCCGGGGCAAGGTTAGCCGATGCTGAGGACCCCGCTGGTGATCGTGAACTTCAAGGCCTACGCGGAGGCCACGGGGAGGAGGGCGGTGGAGCTGGCCAGGGTCCTCTCCTCCGCCTCCAGGGGAACGGGGGTGTGCGTGGCCGTGGCACCCCAGGCCCCGGACCTGAGGGAGGTGGCGGGGGTGGGGCTGCCCGTCCTGGCCCAGCACGTGGATCCCCTGACGCCCGGGGCGCACACGGGCTGGATCCTCCCCGAGGCCCTTAGGGAGGCGGGGGCGGTGGGCTCCCTGGTCAACCACTCCGAGCACCCCCTGAGGCCCGAGGAGATCGGGAGGTGCGTGGAGCGCCTGAGGGAGGTGGGGCTGGTGAGCGTGGTCTGCGCCGGGGACCCGGACCTGTGCCGGAGGGTGGCCTCCTTCCGACCGGACTTCGTGGCCGTGGAGCCCCCCGAGCTCATAGGGACGGGGAGGGCCGTCTCCAAGGTGAGGCCGGAGGTGGTGAGCGAGGCCGTCAGGCTGGTGAAGGGGGTGGACCCCTCCGTGGGGGTCCTGTGCGGCGCGGGCATCTCCACCGGGGAGGATGTGAGGAAGGCGCTGGAGCTGGGGGCGGAGGGGGTGCTCCTGGCCTCCAGCGTGGTGAAGGCCAGGGACTGGAGGGCGGCCGCCGAGGACGTGATAAGGGGGGCCAGGAGGCCCTAGCCCTCCCTCACCTCGAAGGGCTGATCCCTCCTGGGATCGGAGAGCTCCTCCTCCCCCATGGGATCGGGGGAGGGAACGGAGAGGCGGAGGATGGGCTGGAGCCTGCGGTCCAGCTCCCTGGCCAGGGCCAGCATGCGCTTGACCTTCCTGCGGGAGGAGAAGTGGGAGGCCAAATCGAAGCTGGACTCGGAGAGGAGGATGACCACCCTGCCGAAGGAGAAGCGCCCCGTCCTCCCCCTCCTCTGGATGTACCTTATCTCGGAGGGGACGGGCTCGTAGAAGATCACCAGGTCCACGGAGGGGATGTCCAGTCCCTCCTCCGCTATGGAGGTCCCCACCAGCACCCTCGTCTCCCCCCTCCTGAACCTGTCCAGCACCTCCAGCTGCTCCCTCTGCCTCAGCCCCGCGTCTCCCCCCCTGCTGGACTGCCCCACGAACCTCTCCACCCTCACCCCCAGGGAGCGGGAGAGGTAATCCACCAGCTCGGAGGCCGTGTCCCTGTACTGGGCGAAGACCAGCACCCTGGAGGTGGGGGAGGCCTCCAGCTGGGCCCTCACCTCCTCCAGCAGCCTCCCCCTCTTGGGGTGCTCGGGGAGGGGGGAGTCCAGCAGGGCCTTCAGCCTCAGGTACCTGGGGTCCCTCAGGAGGAGGGCGTAGGTCCTCCTCTCGCCGCTCTTCCCTTCCACCCTGCTCAGGAAGGAGCGGAGGACGGAGGGTCCCTGGGACTCCAGCAGCTCCAGGGCGTGGGAGAGGGTGAGGGAGAGGGAGTAGTGGCGGAGGGCGGTGAAGAGGGCTCCCCCCCTCTCCCTCCCCATCCTCCTCCTCAGCTCCTCCCCCAGTCCCAGCAGGATCCTCCTGGTCACCCTGCTGGGGGGAACCCTCAGGTAACCGTGCTCCCAGAGCCACCTGATCCTCTCCTCCCTCATCTCCCTGAGCAGGGAGGAGAGGGGGGAGTACTCGGGGGGGAGGGGCACCCTGCACCAGCTCACCTCCACGGGATAGACGTAGGGGTTCACGTCCGCGTCGAGCTCGGTGCGGTACTCCACGTGCTCTATCCCCAGCGCCCTGCAGATGGCCTCCATCCTCTCGGGGGAGGAGCCGGGGGAGGCGGTGAGGCCCAGCACCAGGGGGTGGGGGCACTCCGCCAGGTACCGCTGGGCCACCAGCGTGTAGGCGTAGTCCTTCACCGCCCTGTGGCACTCGTCGAAGACCAGCAGGAGGAAGTCCCCGAGGCTCAGCCTCCCCCCCTCCAGGTCGTTCCTCACCACCTCGGGGGTGGCGAAGAAGACCCTGCCCTCCCTCCAGGCCCTCCCCCTTTCCTCCGGATCCACCCTCCCCGTGAGCACCCTGAGCTCCTCCGGGAGGAGGCGGACGGAGGAGACGAAGCTCCTGGCGTGCTGGATCACCAGGGGGCGGGTGGGGGCCATCACCAGCACCCTCCCCGTGCGGTGGAGGTGGAGGAGGCGGACCGCCAGCAGCGTGAAGATCACCGTCTTCCCCAGGCCGGTGGGGAGGACCACCAGCGTGTTCCTCTTCGCGGCCTCCCCCGCGATCTCCTCCTGGTACCTCCTGTACCTGAGGGCCCCGGGGCGGAGGAGGGGGTGCTCGAAGAACTCCCTCAGCCCCTCCTGCATCTCCCCTCCCTCCTCTCCAGCCACTCGTCCAGCGGCTCCCCGTCCCCCCTCTCCAGCCTGTAGCTCTCCCCCCCGCTCTTCCTCAGCTTCCCGGGCTCGCAGACCAGCGGGGAGGTCCTGCGGAAGCCGAAGCAGAGGAGGGGCTTGGCCCCGAAGCCCCTCGCCTCCCTCTCCAGCTCCTCCACCTCCGAGAGGGGAACGTAGAGGCGGTCCCCCATGGTCTTCTTGCAGGAAACCAGGAACCTGGGCCTCCCGTCCCTCAGGATGAGGAGGTCGTAGGACCCCAGGGAGCTCCCCGACCTCTTCCACTGGTATCCCCAGCGCTCGAACCTGTAAGCCACCCTGTACTCCCACCTGGTTCCCCTGCTCTTGGGGGTGACCATCCTCTCACCCTTCTTCCCTCCCTAAAGAAGAAAGCGCTTCCCCCAGCGTCAGGAACTCCACCCCCTCCCCCCTGAGCTCCCCCAGCAGGATCCCCAGCTTCCTCAGGGAGGCCTCCCCGGTGGAGAACCTCAGGTCCCACCTCACCCCCTCCATCCTCACCGCCTCCCAGGGGTGGTAGTCCAGCACGGTGAGGGGGAGCCTCCTCACGCAGAACCTCAGGATCCTGCGGGAGAGGGGGAGGGGGAGGCGGAGGACGCTGGAGGGGAGGGTGTTGGGGAACTCGGGCAGGTCGGGGAGCCTCAGTCCCGGGTAGAGCTTGTAGACGGCCAGGGAGGAGTCGTAGAGGTAGCCCAGCCTCCTGACCTCCTCCAGCACCTCCGAGGTGGGCTTGAAGTT
>QNVD01000026.1 GCA_004347925.1 Hadesarchaea archaeon | reverse complement strand
GCTTTATCCCCACCACCCCCACCTCCCCGGTCAGGACTATACCCACCTCCCTCTCGGGCCTCTCCAGATCCACCCTGAACCCCACCTCCCTCCTTATCAGGTCGGCCACCTCCTTCGAGAGCTCTTCCCTGCTCACCTGGGGGGAGGACCTCTTCACTCGCCTGACCCTGACCGCAAAGGTCTTGCCGTGGGGAAGGAGATCCACCACATCCGTGCTTCCCACCGCCTCCAGCAGCTCCTCCACCCTGGCGGTGCACAGGTGCGTCCAGACCTCGTGCGACATCCCCAGCCTCGAGGCCAGGAGAACGGGATCGGCCACGTCGGTTTCCACCACCAGGACCTGGTCGAACTCCTCCAGCACCCTCCCCGTGGCCCCCTCGGCCTGAAGGGCCGCCAGCGCCTCCGCCTTGGGGAGCTCCGGATGCTCCCCCGAAAGAAGGAAGACCAGCCTCACCTTCTATCCCAAAGCGGGAGAGCTAATAAAAATCGAGAGACCCCTGTCTGAGCCCCTCCGCGACCGCCGGGGCCACCGAGACTAGGCTGTGGGAGTTCTCGATGGTGTTGGTCCCCACCACCGCCTCCACCCCCGCCGCCTTCATCTTCTCCAGGGCGTTTCCGGAGAGCACGGGGTGGGTACAGGCGGCGAAGATCCTCCTGGCCCCGCTCCTCTTGAGGATCTTGGCGGCCTCCGCTATGGTTCCCCCCGTGCTTATGATGTCGTCGATGATCACCGCATCCCTGTCCCTAACCCTCAGCTCTTTGCTGGAGGTCACCACCAGCTCGGGGCTCAGCCTTTCCTTCTCCAGGGAGTCGAAGGCGGCCCCCAGCTCCCTCGCCGCCAGGCTTGCCTGCTGCACGGCCTTCTCGTCGGGGCCCAGGAAGAGGGGATCCTTCAGGTTCATCCCCCTGAAGTATCTCCCCAGAAGGGGGGCGGCGCTCACGTTCTTCACGGGAACGGAGAAGTATGAGAGGGACTCCCTCTCGTGTATGTCCACCACCAGCACCTCCTCCGCCCCCGCCTTCTCTATGAGCTGGGAAACTAGCTTCAGGCTGAGGGCCTCCCCCTTCTTGAAGATCTTGTCCTGGCGGGCGTAGGCCAGGTAGGGGACCACCGCCCTCAGGGTGCGGGGGCCCTGCTCGAGGGAGGCCTCCAGCAGGAGCAGGAGCTGCATCAGGTTCTCGTTCTGCGGAGGGGGGGTGGACTGGACGACGACCACCTCCTCCCCCGAGAGATCCTCAGGTATCCTCACGTAGAGCTCACCGTCGGGAAAGGATTTGATCTCGGGCTGGGAAAACCTGCAGTTGAGCTCCCTGGCTATCTCCCAGGCGAGCCTGCGGGAAGCCGACCCCCCTACCACAATCATTCCGTTCCCGAAGTTTCTCAACTGGAGGAATCTTATAAATTTATGGAGGCCGGAGAAAGGGAGGATGTGGAGGATCCTCAGGCCCGACTCCCTCTCCGTCCTGAGGGACGAGAGGGCCAGGAGGGCCTTCCGGAGATACTTCATGGTGATGGAGGGGAGGCTTCCCCCGCGCTTCCTCGTCTGCAAGAGGGTTCCGGCCTCCTTCCAGCCCTCTTGGGAAGAGGAGGAGCTCTGGGAGGCCCACCGCAGCGCCCTGGAGGAGTTCAGGAGAACCCTCTCCCTGCTGGACGAGGGCAAGGTCAAGTTCGGGGACCTGAAGAAGCCAAGGCTCTCCCTGCTGGACCTGAAGGTGGAGCTCTCCCGCCGCCTCCTCTCCTCCTGCAGGCTGTGCGAGCACCGCTGCGGTGTGAACAGGCTGGAGGGGGAAAGGGGATTCTGCGGGGTGGGAAAATCCAAGGTGGCCTCAGAGTTCATGCACTACGGGGAGGAGAGCCTGCTGGTGCCCTCCTACACCGTCTTCTTCTCGGGCTGTTCCTTCCGCTGCTGTTTCTGCCAGAACTGGGACATCTCGCAGTATCCGGAGGAGGGGGTGGAGCTCTCTCCCCGGGAGCTCTCCGCCCTCCTCTCCAAGGCCGCAAAAAACGGGGCGAGGAACGTGAACTTCGTGGGGGGAAACCCGGACCCCCACCTCCCCTTCATCCTCGAAACCCTGAGGGAGAGCGAAACTCCCCTCAGCTCGGTCTGGAACTCCAACCTCTACTACAGCTCCGAGAGCGCGGAGCTCCTCAGGGGCACGCAGGACATCTACCTGACGGACTTCAAGTGGGGAAACGATCGCTGCGCCAAGAAGTATTCCGGGATCACGAGGTACTGGGAGACCGTGACCAGGAACCACCTCACAGCCTTTTCGGATGCGGAGGTCCTCATCAGGCACCTGGTGATGCCCGGGCACCTGGAGTGCTGCACCTTCCCCGTCCTCCAATGGATAGCGGAAAACCTGGGGGAGAGGGTGAGGGTGAACGTGATGGCCCAGTACCGACCATGCTACAGGGCCGGGGAGTACCCCGAGATAAATCGTCCCATAAGCCCTGAGGAGTACAGGAGGGCCGTGGAGGAGGCTGAGAGGCTGGGGCTGAACCTGGAACCCTGAGGCCTCGAAAACCTTATTTTTTCCCAGAGGAAGGAGGGGAGGTAAATGGCGGAAAGGAAGGAAGAGGAACCACGTAGTGTGCGCGAGTTGCTTACCGAGATGAAGAATACCTCAGACTGGATGATGGACCTGGCCCGCGCCTCCCTCCTCTTCGAAAACAGGGAGCTGGCGGAGAGGGTGAGGGAGCTGGAAATCAGGATGGATGGATTGATGTTCGAAATCCGCACCATGGCGGTACTGGCCGCCAGGAATGTGGAGGAGGCCAGGCAGATAGCCGGGATCCTGCAGATAGCCAGCGCCGCGGAGGCCATCTCCAACTCCACGGAGGAGATGGTGGATCTGGTCCTGAGGGGGATGGAGATCCACCCCTCGGTGAAAGGCGCCCTCCTGCTCTCCGAGGAGAAGATCCAGCAGGTGGAGGTGATGGAGGGATCGCCCCTCCTTCACAAGAAGCTGGAGGAGCTGGAGCTCCCCTCCCGCATAGGGGTGAGGATCCTGGCCCTCAGGAGGGGAAAGGAGTGGATCATCCCTCCCCAGCCCAACACGGAGCTCAAGGAAGGTGACCTGCTGGTGGCCAGGGGACCGGAGGGGGGGCTTTCCGTTTTTCTGAGGCTCAGCGGGACGAGGCGGGAGCGGGTTAAAAGGGAGGGCAAGCCCACCAGGCTGGAGCTCTGGCTGGCCAAGATGTACGATCTGAGCAGCATGATGGTGGATCTGGCCTACTCCTCCCTCCTCCTAACCTCCAGGGAGCTGGCCGAGGAGGTGAGGAGGATGGAGGAGAGGTTCGACGGCCTCAACTACCGGATGTGGCTGGAAACCCTCAAAACCTCCAGACAGGAGCAGGACCTGGAAAGGCTGAACAGCCTCCTGCAGGTGGTGAAGTGTCTCGAGAAAATTTCGGATGCCGCGGACACCATCGCCGATGTGGTGCTGAGGGGGGAGAAGCTACATCCCGTTTTCGTGGAGGCCCTCTCCAGGGCGGACGAGCAGGTGGCCAGGGTCAGGTTGGAGGAGGGCTCCCCCCTGCAGGGAAAGACCCTGAAGCAGCTGAACCTGGAGACGAGCGTGGGCGTGGACGTGATGGTGATAGAGAGGAAGAGAAAGTACCTCTTCGAACCGGGGCCGGGGAAGAGGCTGAAGGCCGGCGATTGGTTGGTGGTCAGGGGAACCTACAGGGCCCTCAGGAAGTTCGAGGAGATGTGCCGGCCCGAGAAGAAGGAGGTCACAGCTCCAGGGCAAGAAGCGCCACCCGCTCCAGCACCAGCTTCTGAATCCCGAGCCTCCTGACCATCTCCCTGGGCAAGGAGAAGGCTTCCGTCAGGGCCCTCTGCTTGGAGGGGAGAAGCTCCATCACCCCATCCTCCCTCCGCGCGCCGATTTCACGGAGGACGGCGGCCAGCGCCCCCTCCACCCCTTCCCTCTCCTCCCCCACCGAGA
>QNVD01000259.1 GCA_004347925.1 Hadesarchaea archaeon | reverse complement strand
ATCACCTCCTTCCGGTTTTCACCCCCCTGCCCCGCCAGCCCAATACTACTGGTTACAGGGCATATATATAGCAAAAGCTAAGAAAAATGACTTAAAAGCTCCCCGCCCGAGAGGGGAAGATGGAGAAGAAACTCGTGGGGAGGGTGGAGCACTATTTCACCAGGATAGGGGTGGCCGTGGTCAACCTCTCCGGTGAGCTGAAGGTGGGGGACAGGATCTCCATAGAGGGGCCCACCACCAACTTCCAGCAGGTGGTGGAGTCCATGCAGATCGAGCACCGGAACGTCCCCTCCGCCGGCCCCGGTCAGTCGGTGGGCCTGAAGGTGGTGCAGAGGGCCAGGGAGAAGGACCTGGTGTACAAGCTTCCGTGAGCTACCCACCCCCGAAGGGCCTTGGGGCTTCCCGCCCGCGGTGCTAGGTGCCCATCCTCCAGGACCGCAGGTATTCCCTCTGCTCCTCCGTCTGCCTCTCCAGCCTTATCCCCGAGAGCTTCAGCTTCAGCTCCGCCACCCTCCTGTCGATCTCCGGGGGCACCTCGTGCACCCCAGGCTTCAGCCTGTCCGCGTTCCCCGCCAGGTACTGGAGGCTGAGGGCCTGCAGGGAGAAGCTGAGATCCATGATCTCCATGGGGTGGCCCAGGGACCGCCTCCCCGCCAGGTTCACCAGCCTTCCCCCGGCCAGCAGGTAGAGGCGCTTCCCCCCCTTCAGCCTGAACTCCTCCACATCCTCCAGCACCTCCCTCCTCCTCTCCGAGAGCCTCCGCAGGGCCTCCAGGTCTATCTCCACGTTGAAGTGCCCGGCGTTGCAAAGGATGGCCCCGTCCCTCATCTCCCTCAGGTGCTCCTCCCTTATCACGTGGAAGCTGCCGGTGGCCGTGATGAAGATCTCCCCGTCCTCGCAGGCCTCCTCCAGCGACCTCACCAGGAAGCCGTCCATGGCCGCCTCCAGGGCCCTCACCGGGTCCGTCTCCACCACCGTCACCACGGCCCCCAGCCCCCTCGCCCTGGAGGCTATCCCCCTCCCCACGTGCCCGTACCCCACCACCACCACCCTCTTCCCCCCTATCTGGGTGTTGGTGAGGGACATGAGGGCCTGCAGGGTGGACTCGGCGGTGCCGAACCTGTTGTCGAAGAGGCGCTTGGTGGGGGAGTCGTTCACGGCTATCACGGGGAAGCGCAGCTCCCCCCTGGCCTCCATGGCCCTGAGCCTGTTGACCCCCGTGGTGGTCTCCTCGCATCCACCCTTCACCCCCATCCCCCCCCTCGAGTGGAGCTCCGAGACCAGGTCCCCACCGTCGTCTATCACCAGGTCGGGGCGGTCGGCGATCACCCTCCTCAGGTTCGCGTAGTAGTCCCTCTGGCTCTCCCCCCTCCAGGCGTAGACGCTCACCCCCTCCTTGACCAGGGCGGCCGCCACCTCATCCTTGGTGGAGAGGGGGTTGCAGCCCGCCAGGGAAACCTCCGCCCCCCCCTCCTTCAGGGTCAGGGCCAGGACCGCGGTCTTGGCCTCCACGTGCAGGGCCGCCCCCACCCTCAGTCCCCTCAGGGGCCTGGAGCGGGAGAACTCCCTCCTGATCTCCGCCAGGACGGGCATGTGCTCCCTGGCCCACTCCACCGCCGCCCTGCCGCGAGGCGCCAGCCTGAGGTTCCTAACCCTGTACCTCAACCTCTCCCCCCGTCATTCTCGCCACCTCCTCATGAAGCTTTCTGAGGCGGGTCAGGGCGGGATGGTTCGCTCCCAGCTCCCCCTCGAACCTCCTGAGGATCTGCCCGAAGCTCACCTCCTCCTCCCCCTCCATCACCTTGTCGGCGTAGGCCACCAGCTTCTCCTCCACGCTGGAGGGGAGGAAGTCCCGGTCCGGGAGACCGAGCTGCCTGGCCTCCTCCCTGGGTATCCCGGCCCCCAGGTGGTTCTCGGCGAAGCGGGCGAGCTCGTGCAGGCCCCTCTCCCTCAGGATCCTCCCACCCTCCACCCCGTGCCTCACCCCGTGCGTGACCGACCTCCCCACATCGTGGAGGAGGGCCCCCAGGCCCACCAGCTCCCTGTCCACCCTCACCCCGTTCCTCTCCGCCCTCTCCGCCAGCTCGAGGGCCTTCCTCTCCACCGCCAGACAGTGCCTGATCACCCCCTCCCCGCAACCAGCCTCGCGGAGGAGGGAGAGGGCCTCCTCACGAGTTGGCCTGAAGCCCCTCACCCCACTGGCGCTTCAGCTGCTCTATCTGGGCCTCCAGGCTGGCGATCACCTCTTTGTTGTCCACGAACTTCAGCTCCTCCCCGCAGTGGGGGCACTTGAACTCCCTCTCCGAGGCCTCCTCAAAAGTCATCCTGGGGCAGTTGTTCTTGCAGGCGAAGAACATGTGCCCGCGCTCGTACTCCAGCCTCTCCTCCAGCTTCCTCAGGAGCTCCCTCTGGATGGACTGCAGGTTCTCCAGCGCCCCCTCCGCCTCCACGTACCACCGGTAGATGTACCAGCCGTTGTCCTCGTTCCTGAACCTGTGGTAGTTCACCACCCTGCTCTCGTAGAGGTCGTAGAGGATCTTCCTCACCAGGTTCACCCTCAGGCGGGTGAGCTTGGCCAGCTCCTCATCCGTCAGCTGCCTCCCCCAGAGCTTGGAGAGGATGAGGAGACCGTGGTTCCCCGCCACCCGCCTCACGAACTCCTTCAGAGCCGGATTCTTGGAGAAGGGATCCGGCTTCTTCCCCCCCTTCTTCCCGGACATTCTTTATTAAATAGCGCTCTCCTTCCTTATATCGGTTGTTTGAACCGTGGGGACGTAAAGGAACCCCCGTAACCCCAGCGTAAACCCTCGGGACTCATCTTTTTATTCGGGCGGGAGCAGAGTAGCCGATAGAGTTGTGGTGGTTCCTGGCCCCCAGGGTGGCCTTCGGTGAGGAGGCGCTGGACGCCCTGGAGACGGTGAAGGGGAGCAGGGCGATGGTGGTGACGGACCAGACCATCCGGAGGCTGGGCTTCGTGGAGGAGGTGGTCCAGCGCCTGAGGAAGAACGGGATGGAGGTGCTGGTCTTCGACGAGGTGGAGCCCGAGCCCTCCAAGGAGACCGTGATGAGGGGGGCGGAGAGGGCCAGGGAGTTTTCCCCCGACTGGTTCGTGGGGCTGGGGGGAGGATCCTGCATGGACGCCGCCAAGGCCATCTGGGTGATGTACGAGAGGCCCGACCTGAGGATCGAGGACATCACCCCCATGACGGAGCTGGGGCTGAGGAGGAAGGCCAGGCTGGTCTGCATCCCCACCACCAGCGGCACGGGCTCGGACGCCACCTGGGCGGCCGTGATCACCAGCAGGGAGGAGGTCTTCAAGGCGGAGCTGGCCTCCAGGGAGATCCTCCCCGACCTGTCCATCGTGGACCCCAGGCTGGCCTCGAAGATGCCCCCCTCCCTCACCGCCAGCACGGGGATGGACGTGATCTCCCACGCGGTGGAGGCCTACCTCTCCCAGTGGAGCAACCCCTTCTCCGACGCCCTGGCCCTGCAGGCCCTCAGGCTGGCCTTCAGGTACCTCCCCAGGGCCCACGCCAACGGGAGCGACATGGAGGCCAGGGACAAGATGCACGTGGCCGCCACCATGGCGGGCATGGCCTTCTCCAACTCCCAGATAGGGCTCATCCACGCCATGGGGCACTCGCTGGGGGCGGTCTACCACATCCCCCACGGGAGGACGGTGGGGCTCTTCCTCCCCTACGGCATGGAGTACGCCAGGGAGGTGGCGAGGGAGAGGCTGGTGGACATAGCCTGGGCGGCGGGACTGGAGGCCCCCTCGAGGGAGGAGACCGTGGAGAGACTGCTGGGGTGGGTGAGGGAGTTCGTGAGGGGGCTGGGGGAGCCCCTCTCCGTGAGGGAGCTGGGGATAGGGAGGGAGGACTTCGAGGGGAGGCTGGAGGAGCTGGTGAGGAAGGCCATGCAGAGCACGGGGATCTTCACCAGCCCCAGGGTTCCCGAGGACGCGGACTGCAGGAGGCTCTTCCTCTACGCCTACGAGGGCAAGAGGGTGGACTTCTAGCCCGGCCGGGAAGGCTTAAAAGACGGCGGTGCCACCTTTCCTGGGGGGAATGAGGCTAAAGGGAAAGGTCGCCCTCATCGCCGGCGCCGGCTCCAGCGGGCCGGGGATGGGGATCGGGAGGGCCACCTCCATCCTCTTCGCCCAGGAGGGGGCCAAGGTGGTCTGCGCGGACATCAACGAGGAGGCGGCCAAGGAGACCCTGAGGATGGTCAGGGAGAGAGGGGGGGAGGGCATCGTCGTGCAGGGGGACTTCACCCGCTCCGAGGACGCCCGCAGGATCGTGGAGACGGCGGTCTCCACCTACGGGAAGCTGGACATCCTCCACAACGTGGTGGGGATAGCCACCCCCTTCGGGATCCTGGAAACCTCCGAGGAGGACTGGGACGCGGTGGTGACCACCAACCTGAAGAGCATCTTCCTCATGTCCAAGTACACCGTTCCCCACATGATCAGGGGAGGGGGAGGGGTGATCATCAACACCTCCTCCGCCGCGGGTCTGACGGGTCACCCCAGCGCCAACTACTCCGCCACCAAGGCCGCCATCATCAACCTGACCAGGAGCATGGCCATCGAGCTGGCCGAGCACCGCATCAGGGTCAACTGCATCGCCCCCGGCTTCCTGGACACCCCCATGGTGGCACCCATCATGACGGAGGAGAGGAGGAGGATACTGGAGTGGATGATCCCGCTGGGGCGGCTGGGCACGGCCTGGGACGCGGCCTACGGGGCCCTCTACCTGGCCTCCGATGAGGCCTCCTACGTGACGGGGATCACCCTGGTGATAGACGGGGGCCTGCTGGCCGGGAGGGGGATAGGCCCCGCCAAGCCGCCCGGGGGGATGGTTTGATCTACGAGCTGCGCAGCTACACCCTCAGGCCGGGGAAGCTGGAGGAGTTCCTCTCCTTCTACCGGGAGAAGGCCATGCCCCTGGGGCTGGAGAAGCTGAGGGGGAGGGGGGAGCCGGTGGGGCAGTGGATCACCAGGTACCGGGAGGTGGTGGAGCTGGAGGGGGAGTGGAGGGTGGTGGAGGCCGAGGAGGTCAACTACATGCTGGCCTTCCCCAGCAGGGAGAAGAGGGAGGAGTTCTGGCGGGACTTCCTGGGGAGCGAGGAGTGGAGGTCCCTCATGCCCGAGTGGGCCGCGCTGGTCTCCAGGATGGACAACAGGATCCTTGAGCCCTCCCTCTAGCAGATCCTGGGGACGGGGTCCCCGTAGGGGGGAGGGAGGATCCTCCTTCCCCCGGGGGAGGTCTCCATCACCACCCCCCGGAACTCGTCCGTGACCTCCCCTATGAGCTCGGCCTCCCTGCCCAGCCTGTGGGCCCTGAGGGCCTCCAGCACCTCCTCCGCCTTCTGGGCCACCACCCCCACCACCACCTTTCCCTCGTTGGCCATCTCCAGGGGATCCACCCCCAGCATCTCGCAGGCCGCCCTCACCCCCTCCCTGATCGGTATCCTGTCCTCGTGGAGGAGGATGCCGACCCCGGACTTCTCGCTCCACTCGTTCAGGGCGTTGGCCAGGCCGCCCCTGGTGGGGTCCTTCATGGCCACGATCCCCCCCACCTCCAGCGCCTCCCGGATCAGGCCGTTGAGGGGGGCCACGTCCGACCTCACCTCCGTCTCGAAACCGTACCCCTCTCTGGCGGAGAGGATGGCCACCCCGTGGTCCCCCACCGTCCCCGAGACCAGGATCTTGTCCCCGGGCCTGAGGTTGGAGTCCAGCAGCCACCTGCTCCTCATCTCCCTGTACCTCCTGACCTCCCTCAGGTTCCGCTCCAGCTCCTCGCCCCTCACCCCTATCCCCGAGGTGTTGATCACCATCTGGTCCAGCGCCCCCCTCTCCATCACCTTGGTGTCCCCCGCCAGGATGTGCACCCCCGCCTCCCTGCAGGTCTCCGAGGCGCTCCTCAGGATCCTGCGCAGGTCCTCCAGGGGGAAGCCCTCCTCCAGGATCAGGCCGCAGGTCAGGGCCAGGGGCCTCGCCCCGATCACGGCCAGGTCGTTCACCGTCCCGGAGACCGCCAGCCTCCCTATGTCCCCCCCGGGGAAGAAGAGGGGCTTCACCGTGGAGGAGTCGGAGTGGATGGCTATCCCCTCCACCACCGAGGAGTCATCCAGGGCCTCCAGGGGGACCTCCGCCCCGCTCCCCCCCAGCTCCTTCACCACGAACTCCCGGATGAGCTCCCGCATGGCCGTTCCCCCCGCCCCGTGGGCCATCGTCACCCTCTCGGTCAAGCCATCTCTCCCTCCCCACCGGGGAAAAAAGGTTTTAGGGGGGCTCTCCCCCCCCTTACTTCGATGCACGAGTGGGCGATAGCGGAGGGCGTGGTGGAGGCCCTGCTGGAGAGGGGGAGGAGGGAGGGGGCGAGGAGGATCACCCGCTTCACCCTCAGGCTGGGGGAGATCCAGGGGGTGGAGGAGGAGCTGCTCAGGTTCGCCCTGGGGGAGCTCTCCAGGGGAACCCCGCTGGAGGGGGCCGAGATCAGGGTGGAGAGGGAGAAGGGGAGGGTGGGGTGCAGGAACTGCGGCCTCGAGTGGTCCCCGGAGGGGGAGAGGGAGGAGGCCCTGCACTTCCTCCCCGACCTCCTTCCCCTCTTCCTCAGGTGCCCCCGCTGCGGGAGCGTGGATCTGGAGATCAGGGGGGGAAGGGGAGTATGGGTGAGCTCGCTGGAGCTGGAGAGATAGATCCCAGGGAGGCGGCGGCCAGGAGGAGGCTGTCCGAGATAGGCACCGTCCTCCCCGTGGTGAGCTCCAAGGGGGGGGTGGGGAAGAGCCTCCTCTCCACCGTGCTGGCCCTCCTCCTCTCCAGGAGGGGCTACCGCACCGGCCTCCTGGACCTGGACTTCCACAGCCCCTCCGTGCACCTCATCCTGGGAGAGAGGGGGGAGCCCAGGGAGGACAGGGGGCTGCTCCCGGCGGAGGTCCGGGGCCTGAAGTTCCTCTCCGTGATCCACTTCTCGGGGGAGAGGCCCCTCCTCCTCAGGAAGGAGGGCATCTCCTCCTCCCTCCTGGAGCTCCTCTCCACCACCCGCTGGGGGGCCCTGGACTACCTGGTGATCGACATGCCCCCGGGGAGCGGGGACGAGCTGCTGGAGCTGCTGAGGCTGGCGAGGGGGGCGGAGTTCCTGGTGGTCTCCACCCCCTCCAGGCTCTGCCGGGAGAGCGTGGAGAGGATGGTGAGGGGCCTGAGGGAGGCCGGGGCCAGGGTGGCGGGGGTGGTGGAGAACTTCTCCTCCTCCCCCTCCGCCTGGAAGGGGGTGCGCCTGCTGGGGAGGATCGGGTACGACCCCGAGCTGGAGGGGGCGGTGGGGAGGGTGGAGAGGCTCCTGCAGACCTCCTTCGCCAGGGACGCGGAAGGGGGGCTGGAGGAGTACCTGAGGGGCTGAGGGGATGGGG
>QNVD01000258.1 GCA_004347925.1 Hadesarchaea archaeon | reverse complement strand
CGTCTGGAGATTGAGACAGCGGCTGCCGCTATCAGCGCTATAGCCACTAGGGTCAACCCCAGATACAGCATCTTTCTGGACCCAAGCCCTTTATCCACACTCATCGATCCCACCCCCACATCGTCCTGTAGATTTCTTTCACCTTGATCAAGACCACCGCCTTCGGCTGGTACGTGACCTCCATCAGCTTTTTTATTTTCGAAATCCTTTCCGGGTCTGTTTCCGACTTGAGGCGGTCGGCGAGGAGTTCTCGCCTCTTTTCTTGCTTCTTCTTTACAAGCTCCCTCGCCCACTCCATCATCTCCCCCGTGGAAACCACCGAGGCTTTTCCCTTGAACTGATACCCTGCTAGCCTGTTCACATCGGTCACAGCAAGTGCCACGTTGTCGTTTTCCGCCAAGTTCTTCCTAGTTTTGTGCATCAGCACATCAATCACTGCAATAGTCGAATCGTCAAGGACCTCTACGAGCCCCATGGGGACCACGTTTGGAACACCCTCCTTGGAGGATGTGGCGAGGTAGCATATGTTGCTCCTGAGCGCCAACTTCATGAGATCGTCCAGCCTCTGCATCAGCCTCGCCTCGCAAACGACCTCAGTAACTCTTTGAGCTCCTCAATGCTTTTGTAGGATGACGGGTAAGATATGGCCAGAACCTCGGCAGTTTTTTGGGATGGATTTGAAATCCCCAACGCAGTATTGGCGGTAGCAAAAAATGTATCCCCCGCCTTCAGAGCCGTCTTTTCGTTGCCTAGGGAGACCTCCAGCTGCCCTTTTAGAACCACGGCCACGATATTGCTCTTGTGCGAGTGGGCTGGTACGGCAAGCTTGGGCGGCAGGCTCAGCCTTGTAATTGAAACATGTTCGTCGACGAAGAGCGGAGTCATCACGCCCTCGGGGGTGTTGAACGAATCAGCATCCTTAAACCTGTACACGGAGAAAGTTGCCATTTTCAAAGCCTCCTAGCAATCACCAGCTTTGAGGGACTATCGATATGTGATATGTCCCTCATGTCTTCGACCACGAATCCGGCTTTGTTAAGGCACCAAAGGAATTCCCTCAAAGTGAATAGGTCAAAGCCTTTGAAGTAGAAACTGGCAAGATGGAGCTCCCACAGCAAGGCCCTGAGGGGGGATTCTCGACTTTCGTCCAAGTACCAGTGATTTGAGACAAAGATTCCGCCATTATTTAGGCTTGCATGGATTTTCTTTAGAATGGCCAAGAGCTGATCGCTCTTTCCGTACAGCGAATGGGAAGCAAAAACCACATCGTAACCGCTTCCTATCTCTTCTTTCGTGAAGTCCGCTGGGATCAAATGCACTCTATCGCCCATTTCATAGCGACACACCATCTCCCTTGTTACTTGTTCGAGGACGTGAGGGAGGTCGAGGACGTAAGCGTGGAGGTCTGGGAAGACTTTTGCTAGGACGATAGCGTAGAGACCGTGCCCTCCGCCCAGGTCGAGGAGCTTCCTCGCCCTCTTCATGTCCTCGAGTTGTTGCAGGGCCTCCACCGTCCTCTGGAGTTCTCCCCTCAACGCGCTTTCTGCCATCGCCAGGGTGAATTCACGGGCCGAATATCCATTCCTCTCGACTTTGACAAAACCATGGCGGAGGGCCTCAAGGAATCGGGTCCACCTGTCTTTTATCATGGACCTCTCCAACCTGAGGAGGTTCTTTTGGCAGTACGGCGAAGCCTCAACCAGATATGCGTTTGCAAGGCCTGAGTTCTCGTACAAGTGGCCCCTCTTCCTCAAAAGCCCCATCGCGACCAGCACTCCACACATCTTCTCGGTCAGCTTTGGATCAGTACCTATGATTTTAGCCAATTCATGCGCAGAAGTTGGCTGTTTAAGCCGCTCGAAGAGGTCGAACTCTAAAGCCGCATCCAGAACATAAAACTCTTCGGCGTGTTGTATTACCCTGCAAACCGCATCGCAAGAGACTCGCTCCGCTATTTCTGGAATGTCTTTCGCTAGCTGCGTGGCTGATGCCTCACCAACTCCCATTCTTAACTTCTGGTACGGCGACTGTATTTAAGTCTTACTATTAAAAAATAAAGTATTACTACCTTTTACATCGGAATTTGGCAACCCTGCATCTTGTGTGATGGTGTGCATTGGAAGTCACCCCATCCAATTTTCGCCAGCGGCTAATCCACATATCGTTCGGTAGCCTTTTTGGCATCGAGGGGAGGGGCTCGGAACCCCACAATCCGCTCCAGCTCCGCGTACTCCGGGTTGTCTCTCGGGAACTCTGGAATCCTTCACGGCTGTCACCTTCCTTTCAGGCCCATTTTTGATGGTGCGGGGGGAGAGATTTGAACTCTCGACGACCCTGAGGTCACAGGATCTTAAGTCCTGCCCCTTTGACCAGGCTCGGGCACCCCCGCCTATAACGGTGGTAAAGAAAAAAAATAAAGGTAGAGGGGGGGTTACTCCCTCTTTAAGATCACGGCCTCACCCTGTCCCCCGCCCACGCAGGGGGTGGCAAGGCCGTAGGTCCCCCTCTTCTCCTGCAGGATCCTGGCCAGGGTGCCCACCAGTCTGCAACCGCTGGCTCCCAGCGGATGCCCTATGGCTATCGCTCCTCCCTTCACGTTCACCCTCTTCTTGTCGGGTATGCCCAGCTCGTAGATGGCGTTCAGGGTTACGATGGCGAAGGCCTCGTTTATCTCCCAGTAGTCTATGTCCTCCACCTTCAGCCCGGCCTTCTGCAGGGCCATCCTGCTGGCGGGTACGGGTCCCCTGCCCATCACCCCGGGGTTCACCGCCCCCCACCCCAGTGAGACGATGGAGGCCAGCGGCTTCAGCCCGTACTCCTCGGCCTTCTTCCTGGACATCAGCATCATGGCGGTGGCTCCAGCGTTGAGGGGGGAGGAGTTCCCGGCCGTGATCACCCCATCCTCCTTGAAGGCGGGAGGCAGGGAGGCGATTTTCTCCAGCGTGGTGTCGGGTCTTATGGAGAGGTCGCGGTCCACCCTCATTATGCTGCCGTCGGCCTGGGGGGCATCGATGGGCATGATCTCGCCCTTGAAGTAGCCCTCCTCCAGGGCCTTGGCGGCCTTCTGGTGGCTTTCCACGGACCATCGGTCCATGTCCTCCTTGGTGATCACGTCCTTCCTCATCTCCGCCAGCTTCTCCGCCGTAAGCCCCATGTTCATGCCCGTGGCCAGGTCGTACTTCTCATAGCGAGGATCCGACATGAGGTCGGGGCAGGGGTCCACGAACTCCAGCATGTACTCCGCCTGCATCGGAACGTGCGTCATGTGCTCATACCCCCCCACCAGCACGATGTCGGAGAAGCCCGTCATGATCTCCATCGCCCCCACCCTGATGGCCACCATGGAGGAGGCGCACTGCTTTTCCACGAAGACGGCCGGAACCGTTTCCGGAAGCTCCGCCAGGAACAGCGGGAACCTGCCCCCGTAGCTCCAGTTCTCCTTGACGGGAAGGGCGCACCCAGAGATGACGTCGTTTATCTCCTCCGCCTTTACTCCCGTTCTCTCCACCAGCTTCTTGTACAGCATCCCCAGCACCACGTCCATCCTCAGCCAGTTGAAGGCGTCCCTGTCAGGCTCCCTTGGTCTGGATCGGGAGAAGGGAGACCTCAGGTAGTCCACTATTACGACTTCGTTCTTCATTTTAGAACCGTTTTTTTCTCCACTTTTCCCTTAAATAGCTAACTGAAGTCCGGAACCCCCGACCGGAGGTTTAAGTGTATATAAGGCGGGGGATCCCACCTCAGACGCATGAGGAGGACGATGGAGAACCTGGCCAAGGCCTTCGTGGGGGAAAGCCAGGCGAGGAACCGGTACACCTTTTACTCCAAGGTGGCCAGGAAGGAAGGCTTCGAGCAGATAGCGGAGATCTTCCTCATAACGGCGGAGAACGAGAGGGAGCACGCCAGCTGGCTCTTCAGGCTGCTGGGGGAGCTGGGAAAGAAGAGCGGGGAGATGCCCAGCGGGATTAGGGTGGAGGCCCCAGTTCCCACCACCCTTGGGACCACGGCGGAGAACCTGAGGGCGGCCATCTCGGGGGAGAACTACGAGTGGACCCAGATGTATCCCGAGTTCGCCAGGGTGGCGGAGGAGGAGGGCCTTCCCGAGGTGGCGAAGAGGCTGAGGGCCATAGCGGTGGCCGAGAAGCACCACGAGGAGAGGTACTCCAAGCTGCTGCGGGAGGTGGAGGGCGGTACGGTTTTCAGGAAGGAGAAGGGGGTCTGGTGGGTATGCAGGGAGTGCGGCTACGTGCACTTCGGGAAGGAACCGCCTGAGAGGTGCCCCTCCTGCGACCACGAGAGGAGCTTCTACCAGCTCAAGTGCGAGGAGTACTGACGCAGCTTGGAAGAACTCCCGGAGGCCTCAGGTCCCCTTGTGGGCCCTGCGGTAAACCGCCCTGTATTTCCCCTTTTTCCTTTTTTTCTTCTCCAGCTCCTCCTCCAGCTCCAGCCACTCGTCGCGGGACTCCTCCCCGAAGTCACCTTCCTCGAAAAGTCTGGAAGCGGCTTCGTCCGCCATTTTCAGGACTTTTTCTTCGTCCAGGCTTAAAAGCTTGCGCCCCCTCATGAGGATCCTTCCGTCCACGATCACCGTGTCCACGACCTCCCCGCTGGAGGCGTAGACCAGCTGGGAGACCACCTGGTGGAGGGGGGAGAGCCTGGGCTGGCGAAGGTTCACCAGGATCAGGTCCGCCTTCTTGCCCCTCTCTATGGACCCTATCTCCCCCTCCAGGCCCAGGGCCGTGGCACCGTTCAGGGTGGCCATCTCCAGCACCCTACCGGCGGGCATGCAGGTGGGCTTCCTTTCCCAGCCCTTGTGGATCAGGGCCGCGAACTTCATCTCCTGGAACATGTCCAGGCTGTTGTTGGAGGCCGCCCCGTCCGTTCCAAGGGCCACGGGTATCCCCCTCTCCAGCATGAGGGGAACGGGTGAGACCCCGGAGGCCAGCTTCAGGTTGCTGGTGGGGTTGTGCACGGGCTTTGCCCCCGTTTTGGCCAGGAGTTCCACCTCCTCCCCGTCTAGCCAGACGCAGTGGGCGGCCAGGAGCCGGGGCCCCAGCAGGCCAAGGGAATGGAGAAGCCTCACGGGGGTCTGACCGTACCTCTCCCTGACCTCCCTCACCTCCTTTTCCGTCTCCGAGAGGTGGAGATGGATGCCCACCCCGTACTCCCTCGCCTTCTCCCCCACCCTCCTCAGGAACTCCGGGGAGCAGGTGTAGGGGGCGTGGGGACCGAACATGGTGAGGACCCTCCCCCCGAAGGCCCCGTGGTACTCCCTCACCAGCTTCTCCCCCTTCCTGAGCTCCTCCTCGCCCCTCTCCGGAACCCCCAGCTCTATCATCCCGTAGGAGAGGGAGGCCCTCAGGCCGCTCTCCCCCACGGCCTCCGCCACCTCCTCCATGAAGAAGTACATGTCGGCGAAGCAGGTGGTCCCCGACCTTATCATCTCCGCGCAGGCCAGAAGGGCCCCGGCGTAGCAGTCCCCCGCCCTGAGCTTGGCCTCCACGGGCCAGATCTTCTCCCTCAGCCAGGGGTCCAGCTCCATGTCGTCCGCGAACCCGCGGAAGAGGGTCATGGGGGAGTGGGTGTGGGCGTTGATGAGACCGGGTAGGACCGCCATCCCCCTGGCCTCTATCACCAGATCGGCCTTCCCCTTCACCTCCTCCCCCACCTCCGCTATCCTGTTTCCCTCCAGCAGGACGGATCCCCTCCTCAGGACCCTCCTCCGGGCATCCATGGTGATGACGTATCCGTCCTTTATCAGAATTTTCTCCATCTTCTCCCCGGATCTCCAGCGGGTGGTGCCCCGGGCGGGATTTGAACCCGCGTCTGTGGCTCGATTGGCCTGGACGACTCCTCGCCGCCCATGAGGCCACTATGATTGGCCGGGCTACACCACCGGGGCACCCATCTTCCTCTCCTTCCCCCTTTTTCTATTTTCCTGGAGGCTCAGGAGCTTGGGGTTCCCTCATCGTTTCCTCCGAACCCTTTCTCTCATCATCGCCCCCTTCGGGTTTTCCTCCTGAGGCTTAAAGCCCGAGGGGTGGCGGGCCCGGTGGGATTTGAACCCACGATTTGCAGCTTAGAAGGCTGCCGCCTTGTCCTGGCTTGGCCACGGGCCCCCTTCTCCCTCCGCCTGCCCGGATTAAACTTTTAGAGGGGAGGAGGGAAGGAGGGGTGGATGTCCCCCGCCGAGGGTGAAAGGAGAGAGGACTTCATCGTGGGGTCGGTGCAGAGGTGGCTGGGAAATCCTCTCACCAGGTTCCTCCTCCGGTTCGTCACCGGGGAGAGCAGGGGTGGAAGCAGGCTGGATCTGGCCATCCGGAGGTACGTGGGGGAGAAGGTGGAGATGGACCCCAAGGACCTCCTGGCCTTCCTGCTGGTGAGCACGCTCCTGAACAGGGGAAGCGGGCTCTTCGGGTATCCCAGGCAGGAGCTCAAGAAAAAGCTGGGAGATCCGGTGATGAGGAGGGGGATAGCGAACGTGCTGGAGGGGATAGGGAGGTACGGGGTGAGGAGGCCCTTCGTCACCGCCGCCCCCTTCCTAGTGGTCTGGAACTACACCAACGCTTGCAACCTCAGGTGCAGGCACTGCTACCAGAGCGCGGGGCAGGAGCCGGGGAAGAACGAGCTCAGCACGGAGGAGGCCAAGAGGGCGGTGGACGAGCTCGCGGACTCAGGGGTGGTGGCGCTGGCCTTCTCCGGGGGGGAGCCCCTGCTCAGGAGGGACCTGCTGGAGGTGGGGGCCAGGGCCAAGGAGAGGGGGCTCTTCCTCTCCGTGGCCACCAACGGCACCCTCCTCACCAGGGAGAGGTGCAGGGAGATGAAGGGGGTCTTCGACTACGTGGAGGTCTCCCTGGACGGGTTCGAGGAGACCCACGACCGGTTCAGGGGGATCCCGGGGGTCTGGAGGAGGACCTGCGAGGGGATAAGGAACAGCGTGGCGGAGGGTCTGGACACCTGCGTGGCCATCACCGCCACCCACCACAACCTGAAGGAGATCCCCTCCCTCATAGACTTCGTGAGGGGGGAGCTGGGGGCCCAGAGGGNGATGGTGTTCAACTACGTGCCCGTGGGGAGGGGGAGGGAGATGGTGGAGGAGGACCTGAGCCCCCAGGAGAGGTGGGAGCTCCTCTGCCAGCTCTACCGCAGGATGGTGGAGGGGTTCTTCTGCCTCAGCACCGCCCCCCAGCTCTCCGTGGTCTCCCTCCAGATGGCGGAGGGAAAGCTGGGGCCCGTTCCCACCCACTTCGCCAGCAGGGGCATGCTGGAGGCCCTGAGGGGGAGGACCAGGAGCCTGGCGGACTTCCTGGGGGGGTGCGGGGCGGGTAGGCTGTACTGCGGCCTGCAGCCGGACGGGGAGGTGGTCCCCTGCGTCTTCCTGCCCATCCCCCTGGGGAACCTGAGGGAGAGGAGGCTGAAGGAGATCTGGGGGAGCTCCGAGGTGCTCTGGAGGCTGCGGGACAGGGACTCCCTGCAGGGGTGCGGCACCTGCCAGTACAGGTACGTGTGCGGGGGGTGCAGGGCCAG
>QNVD01000257.1 GCA_004347925.1 Hadesarchaea archaeon | reverse complement strand
CGAGAAGGGGGAGATCCAAAGGTTCCTGGAGTTCCTTCCCGAAGACCTCAGGCCACCCGAGCCGTAACCCGGCAAGGCCTCCACCTCCCTCGAAACCCTTCCCCGGTCGCCCCCTCAGACCCCCAGTTCCCCCAGCTTCCTCCTCGCCTCCTCCAGGTCCTTGAGGGTGTCCACGGGAACCCACAGGGGGGGCTCCGCCCTGTAGCACCTCAGCTTCCCCCTCCTGGCCAGCTCCGGGAAGAGGGTCTGCTCCACGTTTCCCTTCCCGAACTCCTCCATCATGGGAAGGAGCTGGGGGCTGAGGCAGTAAGCACCCCCGTTGACGTAGTGGGGGAGGAGGGGCTTTTCCACGAAGGAGACCACCCTCCTGCCCCGTAGCCTCAGGACGCCGTAGGGGCTCCTCATCCTCACCGCCAGCAGGGAGGCCAGCGCCCTAGACCTGCGGAAATCCTCCCACATCCTCCTCAGGTCCACCTCCATCACCACGTCCCCGTTGCTCGCCACCGCCCCCGTCCTGGCCTCCCTCATCCCCAGCCTGAGGGCGTTGAGGGTGCCCAGGGGCTCCTCCTCCACCACGTACCTCAGCTCCACCCCCTCCCGCTCCTCCCCGTATCTCTTCCTTATCTCCTCCGCCCGGTAGCCCGCCAGCAGGTAGACCCTCCTTATCCCCGCCCTCCGGTAGAGGGAGAGCTGGTGATCCAGCAGGGTGTAGCCCTTTCTTAGCTCCAGGAGCACCTTGGGGAGCTCCTTGGTCAGGGGGAAGAGCCTCTTCCCGTACCCCCCGCAAAGGATCATCCCCACCGGCTCCATCCCTCTCCCTTCTCGGTTCAGTTTTAAAAGCCAGGAGGAGAAGAGAGGAGGATGGCAAGAGCCCTGGTCCTCCTGGCCCCTGGCTTCGAGGAGATAGAGGCCCTCACCATCGTGGACCTGCTCCGCAGGGGAGGGGTGGAGGTGGTGACGGCGGGATTGGAGGCCGGGGCCGTGGAGGGCTCCCACGGGGTGAAGGTGGTCCCCGACCGCCAGCTGGGGGAGGTCAGGGCGGGGGACTTCGACGCCGTGATATGCCCGGGGGGGTACCCCGGATATGAGAACCTGAGGAGGAACCGGAGGGTGCTGGAGCTGGTGAGGGAGGCTGAGAAAGGGGGGAAGCTGGTGGCGGCCATCTGCGGGGCACCCTCGGTTCTGGCGGAAGCCGGGGTGCTGGAGGGGAGGAAGGCCACCATCTACCCGGGAATGGAGGGGGAGCTGAGGAAGGGAGGGGGGAGGCCCTCCAGGGGGCTGGTGGTGGTGGACGGAAAGGTGGTGACCAGCATGGGGCCGGCCACCGCCTTCGCCTTCGCGCTCAAGCTCCTGGAGCTGCTGGCCGGGAAGAAGAAGGCGGAGGAGGTGAAGAAGGCCACCCTGGCCCACCTGGGGGCCAAGCTCCGTTAACCCTCCACCATGGAGATCCTCTGGCTGCTGCTGGGCTCCCTGCTGGGGGTGATCCTGTCCTACCTCATCCTGCTCCCCCTCTTCAGGATCAGGCTGGAGGGGTGGAAGAGGGAGGTGGAGGAGAGCCTGAGGAGGGAAGCCCTGGAGAGGAGCAGGGCCACGCTGAAGGGGAGGATAGGGGAGCAGATGGCGCCCCTCCTGCCCCAGTTCAAGTACGAACCCGCCGACGCCCGCTTCATAGGCTCCCCCGTGGACTACGTGATCTTCGAGGGACACAGCAGGGGAGAGCCCGAGGGGGTGGTGTTCCTGGAGGTCAAGNCGGGAAGGAGCACCCTCACCCCCCTGGAGAGGAAGCTCAAGGAGGTGGTGGAGGGGGGGAGGGTGAGGTGGGAGACCCTGGAGCTGGACCATCCGGGCTAGCGGGGCTGGCTCCAAACTTTTTTACTCCCAAGAGAAGGGAGGGAGTGCTCGAAANGGTGGAGCTCAGGCTGGGGGAGGTCTCCANGATAGAGCTGAACCGGCCCGAGAAGAAGAACGCCCTCGACCTACAGATGCTGGAGGAGCTGGATGAGGCCCTTCAGGAGGTGGAGGGGGCCAGGCCCAGGGTGCTGGTGCTGGGCGGGAAGGGGGACACCTTCTGCTCGGGCATGGACACCTCCGTGCTGGCCGAGCTGGCCACCTGGGGGGAGGAGAGGCTCCTGCCCGTCATAGAGCTGGCCCAGCGCGTGATAAGGAGGATCAGGGGGATGGAGTGTCCGGTGATAGCTGCCTGCCAGAGGTACGCCATAGGGGGAGGGATGCAGCTGGCCCTGGCCGCCGACCTAAGGCTGGCCACCCCCGGCACCCTCTTCTTCCTCAGGGAGCCCGAGTTCGGCATCCTCCCCGACATGGGCGCCCTTCACCTCCTGCCCAGGATGGTGGGGGACGGGGTGGCCAGGGACCTCATCCTCACCGGAAGGAGGATGACGGCGGAGGAGGGGGTGAGGCTGGGCCTGGTGAACGGGATCTTTCCGGATCTGGAGGAGGGGGTGAGGCTCTACGTGGAAAGGATCCTCTCCAGAGCCCCCCTGCCCCTCCGGGAATCCAAGAGGCTGGTGGAGAGAAGCTGGGTGGAGGACTCCGAGCGCAACTTCGAGCTGGCGAAGGAAGCCCAGCTGAGGTGCCTCAGGGAGCTGAGGACCTGAGGGCCCTCATGTGGCTGATGCTCCTCTCCACGTGCTCCCTGAGGGCTATGTCCTCCCGGTGCCTGAGGGGCCCGTCGATCCTCCTCACCGCCTCCAGGGCTATCTCCCTGGCCCTACCCAGATCCTCCGCCAGCCCCACCGCCGCCACCGTTCGGGAGCTCAGGGCCCAGAGCTCCCCGTTCTCCCTCACCTCCAGCGAGCCAGGATAGAGCCTGAGGTCCTCCCCGTACCTCTTCCTCAGCTCCTCCGCCTCCTCCAGCCTCACCCTCCTGGGACCGGAGTACTTCCTGTAGCCCCCGTAGTCCAGGGGAACCGCGTAGATCACCACGCTGGCCCTCTCCCTGAACCTCATCCCCCTCAGCTCCCCGTCCAGGCACTTGAAGCACACCTCCACGAAGTCGTCCTCCAGCAGGGGCATCAGGTTCATCACCTCCGGATCCCCCCACCTGCTGTTGACCTCCAGAACCTTCACCCCCTCCCGGGTGAGGATGTAGCCCACGTACATCACCCCCATCAGACCGGGATTCCTCCCCTCCCCCTTCAGCCTCCGGTGCAGGCGCTCCGCTATGCTCACCGCCTCCTCCCAGTCCCTCCTCTCCATGAAGGGGAGGAGCTCTCCCCTGTCCTTGTAGGAGCCCATCCCCCCGGTGTTGGGGCCCTGATCCCAGTCGAAGGCCCTCTTGTAGTCCCTCACGCAGGGGGTGGGGACCAGGTGCTCCCCGTCGGATAGGAACTGGAGGGAGAACTCCTCCCCCTCCAGCTTCTCCTCCACGATCACCGGCCCCTTGGCGAAGGAGGGGAGGAAGTACTCCTGGAACATCTCCTCCCTGGTGCGGAAGTGATCCCCCCAGACCCCCACCCCCTTCCCGGTGGCGGGGGCGTCGGGCTTCACGGCCACCCTCTCCCCCACCTCGTCCAGCCACCGGTAGACCTCCTCCTTCACCCTCTCCCTGGGAATCTCGGCGGGATCGAAGACCCTGAACCTGGGGTTGGCCTCCGGGGCCACCTCCTGCAGGAGCTTCCTCTGCCTCACCTTGCTCTTCTCCAGGAAGTACTGCAGGCTGGGGCAGATCATCTTTATCCCCGTCTCCCTCTCCAGCTGGTCCCTTATCCCCTGCATCCCGGGACCCTCGGGCCCCAGGATTCCGAAGGAGATCTCCCTCGCGTGCCTCCTCGCAAACTTCACTATTTCCCTCACGTCCAGGTCGGGGATCACCACGTGCTCCCCCCCCGTCTCCTGGGCCTTCCTCAGGTTGAAGGGGTTCCTCTGCTTGTCCGCTATGAAGAGCCTGACCATGTGCCAGCTCCGGCATAGGGTGTCGGCCAGGCAGGCGAACCTGCTGCCGTAGCTCACCCCGAGCACTCCCACGGGCACCTCATCCCTCCATCCTCACGTATCCCTCCTTCCACTCCCCGTCGGTCCTGACATAAACCCTTCCCCTCTCGTCCAGGGCGAACCTTCCCTCCGAGAGCAGGCGGAGGGCCTCCCTGTAGGCGGGGCCGTCGCACCTCACCTTCATCAGCTCCTGCTGCTCCTCCGGGCTCCTCCCCTCCACGGGGAGAGGGGGGGAGATCACCAGGATGGGGCCCTGGTCGGCCTCCTCGATCATCACGTGAACGGTGGATCGGGTCTCCTTCTCCCCCGCCTCCAGCTGGGCCCGCACGGCCCCCAGCCCCGTGTACTTCCTTCTGCCCCCCTCCACTATGGAGAGGTCGGCGGGGTGAACGTTCAGGACCCGGTTGGGAAACCTGCTGAGGAAAACGGGGGTGAGGAGGTACATGTATCCGGAGCAGGCCACCACATCTGGCTCCCATCCCCTCTCCTCCATCACCGAGAGGAGCCTCCTCTCGTACTCCTCCCTCACCTTCATGTCCCTCAGGGGCCTGTCACCGTAGAACTCCCTGATGTCCACCACCTCCACCGGTATCCCCAGCGACTTGAACCTGGAGATCCCCGGAGCGCTCTTGCTGGAGGATATCCCCCCTATCACCTCGTATCCCTCCCCCCCCACCATGAAGGGGAGAGCACTGGCACCCCCGGAGAAGAGAACCAGGACCCTCATCTTCCTCCCCTCTCTGGGCTCGTATAGGGGCCTCATACCTGTAGGGATGAGCCGTGGGCTCCTTATCCGTTTCGGTGAAGGCTCAGGGTAAGCGGGAGAGGAGGAAGCCGATCAGGCAGCCCAGCGAGAGGAGGGGCAGGCCGGGGAGGATGGTTCCAGGCCGGCGGGAGAGCAGGAGGAGGAGCAGGAGGAGGAAGAGGGAGGAGAAGAGGGAGACGAGGAGGGAGCCGGCCAGACCCTCCGCGGAGAGGACGGAGGAGGAGAAGACCAGGGGGAGGATGAGGTCCCCCCCTCCCAGATGCAGGGCCCTGCCGCCGGCGCGCTTCCCCGCCCTCCCCCTCCTGACGAAGTCCCTGAGCTCGGAGGGAACGGAGAGGAGGAGGGAGCTGGAGGAGGGCACCAGCCTCTTGGCCATGAAGACCATGTGCCTGCTAACGAAGACGGAGAAGTAGTCGTAGGCGGAGAAGAGGGCCAGCAGGAGGAGGCTGGGGGCCAGCCCGAGGGAAACCCCCAGCACCGCCCCCACCCCGCTGGCCGAGAGGACGAGCACCAGATCCTGGGTCAGGGGCGTGGGCCTGGCCACCCTCCACCCCACCAGCAGCAGGCTCAAGAGGAAGCCGGAGGAGAGCCAGCCCACCTGTATCCCCACCAGCAGGTCGAGCGTCAGCCAGCAGCAGAGGAAGACCACCAGGAGCTCGAACGCCCTGAACCAGCTCCTCCTGAACTTGAGTAGCAGGATCACGAGGAGGGTGAGGGGGAGGAGGACGGCGAAGAGGTAGAGGGAGTTCCAGGGGCTCTGGGGGTTGGAGAAGAGGGGCTCCGCCTCCCCCGAGTTCACGAAGTCCAGGTACCTGCTCCCCGCCAGCAGGCCCAGGAGCTGCACGGTCAGGAAGAGGAGCAGGAGAACCGCCGCCGCCCTCATCCCCCCCTCTCCGGTAGCGGGGAGAAAAAGGCACCGTTTTTACCCTCCCTCTCCGAGAGAGGAAGATGGAGGAGGTGGAGAGGGAGGTCCTGCTGGAGGTGGCCAGGCTGATGGCCCTCTCCGCCAGGACCGCCCCCAAGGCCAGGGGAAGGGACCACCTCAGGATCAGGGTGCTCAGCGGGGAGGAGAAGGAGAGGCTGGCGGAGAAGATGGAGGAGATGGCCGGGGAGTACGAGTTCTTCCGCAGGGACGCCAAGAACGTCAGGGAGGCCGGGGCCGTCCTGCTGGTGGGGCTGGTGGGGGAGCCGATGGACCTGGACTGCGGGGCCTGCGGGAGGAGCTGCGCGGAGCTGAGGAGGGAGGGGAAGAGGGAGGGAAGGGGGTGCGCCGGTCCGGTCTGCGTGGTGGACGCCCTGAACCTGGGCATAGCGCTCGGCTCGGCCGCCAAGACCGCCTCCCTCCTGAACGCGGACAACAGGATGATGTTCTCGGCGGGGGTGGCGGCCAGGAAGGCCGGGATGATGGAGGCGGATGTGGTGATAGCCCTCCCCCTCTCCGCCACCGGGAAAAGCCCCTTCTTCGACAGGGCACAGAGCCCCCCCAAGTTCCCGTGAGCCCACCGCTCCGGCGAGGAATTTTTGGGCTCAGCGGCTCCGGGGCCGCGGGCCGGCGGCTCCGGCACCCTTTTTAGGAAGGCGGGGGAAGGAGAAGGATTGACATGGGATGCGGGGGAGCTGAGGTTCAGGCCGTCCTGGAGGAGGAGAAGACCTCCAAGAAGAAGTCCGAGAGCCTGAAGGAGTGGGAGGAGTTCAAGAAGGTGGCCAAGAAGAGGGGCAGGTAAGGCTCAGGTGCTGACCACCACGAGCTTCACCTGCTTGACCCCCCTCAGGGCTCCCAGCCTGTCCGCCAGCTTCCTGATCTCCCCGGCCGGTCCCCTCACCAGCATGGCCTCCAGGCAGTTCCTCTCGTCCAGGTGGAGGTGCTGGGAGGACTTCACCACCCCCCCGCTCTCGTGCTGAATCTCGGTGATCCTCTCCACCAGCCCCTTGACCTCGTGATCGTAGACCGCCACCACCGCCCCCAGCAGCTCCCCCTCCAGCTCCGTGCGCCAGCGGTAGTTGGCCAGGAAGTCCCTGACGGCATCCCTTATGGCCTCGGACCGGCTGGCGTAGTCCTGGGACCTGAGGGAGCGGTCCAGCTCCCGGAGGAGGTCCTCGGGGAGGGTGATGCTTATGCGGGTGATCTTCTCTCCCATCCCCAATTTTTAAACCCGGCGGGGCTTTAACCTTAGCGGGACCTGAAGGGGTATCCCCTTGAAGATAGCGGTGACGGGAAAGGGTGGGGTGGGGAAGACCACCCTGGCGGCCGGGCTGGCCAGGAGCTTCGGCAGGCGGGGGAAGAGGGTGGTGGCGCTGGACGTGGACCCCTCCCCCAACCTCCTCTTAACCCTGGGGGCGGAGGGGGAGGTTCCGGAGGAGAAGCTGGTGCCCCTGATGGAGAGGACCTCCCTGATAGAGGAGAGGACGGGCGCCCCTCCCGAGGGGTACGGGTTGGTCTTCAAGCTCAACCCCAAGGTGGACGACCTCCTGGACAAGTTCGGCATCAGGTGCAGGGACGGGGTGAGGCTGCTGGTGGTGGGGAGGATAAGGAAGGGGGGACAGGGTTGCTTCTGCCCCGCCAACGCCCTGGCCAGGAGGCTGGTGGACCACCTCTCGGGGGTGGCGGAGGTGCTGATCCTGGACATGGAGGCCGGGGTGGAGCACCTGGGAAGGGGAACCACCAGGAGGACGGAGGGGATGCTCGTGGTGGTGGAGCCAAGCCTGAAGGCGCTGGAAACCGCCAGGCAGATAAAAAGGCTGGGGGAGGACCTGGGGATAAGCAGGATCTTCTCCGTGGTGAACAAGTTCAGGGAGGGGGGGGAGGGGGGGGTGAGGAAGCTGGA
>QNVD01000256.1 GCA_004347925.1 Hadesarchaea archaeon | reverse complement strand
AAAAAATAGTTGAGGAGCAAGGATTCGTGCGGTTGCCTTAATGCAGGCAAAATTTTTTCCTTTTTTAGGAGATACTCATGAAAGAAAAAATTAGGTTGAAATTATCAGGAAAGATTCTCACATTTCCCCCAGCCTCGGTTTCAATATTGGCGGTTTTTTTCATTTTTATCTTTGTCTTCAGTCAAGGTTTGCCACTTTTTAGCAAAATTAGCCCCTTCAACTTCTTTTTCAACTCTACTTGGAGACCAACTGCCACGCCACCGTCTTTCGGGATAGTGCCGTTGTTCTTGGGATCGCTCCTTGTCACATCGCTAGCGCTGCTGATCTCCGTCCCGCTGGGTCTTCTCGGAGCGATATACATCGCGGAAATCGCGAACCCAAAGATTAAGGAGCAGATCAAGCTCACCGTTGAAGTTTTATCCGGAATACCTTCGGTGGTTTACGGGTTTTTCGGGTTGAGGGTATTGGTGCCGCTAGTGCAGAAGACCTTTGGTCTCCCGACGGGAGAAACCGCGCTCACGGGTGGAATAGTTCTTTCAATAATGATATTGCCCACGATACTCAGCCTCTCAGAGGAGGCAATCAGCTCTGTGCCCGTTGAGTATAAAGAGGCTTCGCTGGCTATAGGGGCTACAAAGTGGAGGACCATAAGAAGCGTGACAATCCCAGCCGCTGCTTCTGGAATAACGGCCGCGATTATCCTGGGACTGGGCAGGGCTTTTGGTGAAACCATAGCGGTGATGATGGTCACCGGCGGAGCACCGATAATTCCCACCTCAATTTTCTCCCCGGTGAGAACGATGACGCAGACGATTGCTGCTGAGATGGGAGAAGCGGTCTTCGGAAGCACCCACTACAACGCCCTCTTTGCCTTGGGCATCGTTCTCTTCACCGTGAACCTGATTTTGAACTTACTCGCAATCAGGCTCATAAAAAAGAAAAAATGGTGAAAATGGTGAAAGCAAAAACCTGCGAGAGATTGGGATTCTGGGCGGCAAGGGTGGCCATTCTAATCTCTTTATCGATCACGGGGTACATGTTATTCTACATCATCTCAAAGGGGGCGAGCATCATAAGCTGGGATTTTCTTACAAAACCGCCGACTTCGGGAATGACCGCGGGTGGCATTTTCCCAGCGATTGTAGGTACCCTCCTTTTGGTTACCCTAGCCATCGTGATATCGCTTCCACTTGGTTTGGCGTCGGCGATTTATCTTGTTGAGTACTCTTCCAAGGAAAGCAGGTTCGTGCGCTTGGTAGAGTTAGCAGTATACAGTCTCAATGGCGTTCCTTCGATAGTTTTCGGCCTATTCGGGATGGCCTTTTTTGTCAAATTTTTGGGGTTCGGCACTTCCCTTCTTTCAGCCTCCCTTACCTTATCGCTGATGATTCTTCCCACCATTGTCGCCACCTCCGTGGAAGCGCTGAAAAGCGTTCCCGACCACTTCAGAGAAGCAAGTCTGGCCTTGGGAGCAACCAAGGGGCAAACTATAGTTAGAGTGGTCCTCCCGGCAGCCTTTCCGGGAATAATTACTGGGGCCATGCTCGGAGTGGGCAGGGCTGCGGGTGAAACAGCGCCGATCCTTTTCACTGGGGCGGTTTTTTACATGAGAGGTCTACCCACCTCCATTTTTGACCCGGTGATGGCCCTACCCTTTCATCTTTTTGTGCTCGCTACCGAGCATCCCAACATTTCCAAAGTGGAGCCCATCCAGTATGGGACCGCCTTGGTCCTGCTCATCTTGGTTCTCCTCATCTCACTAATAGCCGCCGTTATCCGTTACCGTTACCGGAGGAAGAGGAAATGGTGAAATCGAAAATCAAGTTGCAGACCAAAAAGCTGAATGTGTGGTACGGCAATATGCATGTTGTTAAAGATTTCACACTGAAGATTCCGGAAAAGAAAATAACGGCGGTGATTGGTCCGTCCGGTTGTGGAAAATCAACTTTTTTGAGGTCACTGAACCGAATGGTGGAGCTGGTTCCGGGAGCTAGGGTAAGTGGCGAGATTCTTCTTGACGGTGAAAACATCTATGACAAGGATGTTGATGAAACTGAAATCAGATTGAGAATAGGGATGGTCTTCCAGAAACCTAATCCCTTTCCCAAGTCAATGTATGAAAATGTAGCTTATGGACTCAAAGTTCGAGGCATCACAGAGGAGAAAAAGCTGAGGCTTCTTGTGGAGGAAAGCTTAAAAAAAGTTGGGCTCTGGGAAGAGGTGAGGGATAGACTAAACAGGTCGGCTTTAGAGCTATCGGGAGGTCAACAGCAACGTTTGTGCATCGCTAGGGCTTTGGCCGTAAAACCGGAGGTGATACTGATGGACGAACCCTGCTCATCCCTGGACCCAATTGCCACGGCAAAAATCGAGGATCTTCTCTTTGAGCTCAAAAAAGACTACACTATTGTGATAGTGACTCACAACCTGCAGCAGGCGGCTCGAGTTTCTGACTACACTGCCTTCATGTACGCCGGAAAACTCATCGAGCATGGCCGGACCGAAGAAATTTTCGAGAGGCCAAAGGATAAAATAACGCAAGATTACATTACGGGGAGATTTGGATGAAGCTGGGAACCAGAAAGAAGCTCTCCGAACAGCTTGAGGATTTGAAATCGAAAACGATGGAGATGGGAGCGCTCGCTTCCACGGCTGTGGAAAAGGCGGTGGAGAGCTTGGTAAAAAGAAATGTTAGGTTGGCAAAAAAAGTGATAAAAGAAGACGACAAAATCGATGATCTGGAATTTGAAATTGAGAACAATTGCATGCACGTAATAGCTCTGCAGCAACCTGTGGCCAAGGACCTGCGCACCATTGGAACCTGCCTGAAAATCATCACCGACCTAGAGCGAGTGGGCGATAGGGCTGTGGACATAGCCAATATCACCATAGAAATGGCCGGAAGAGCCCCAGTTAAACCTCTCGTGGACATCCCAAGAATGGCCGAGCTGGCGGTGGGGATGTTGAGGGACAGCATGAGAGCTTTTAAGGAAGGGAACTCTTCGCTTGCCTTTGAGTTGGGCAAAAGGGATGATGAAGTTGATCGGCTGGCGCACCAGGTCACCAGAGAGCTTTTCTCTTACTTGGTCGAAGATCCCAAAAAGATCTCTGATGCCGTTCGGCTCATGCTTGTGGCCTCCTTCTTGGAGAGAATAGCCGACCATGCCACCAACATCGGAGAGAGGGTAATTTACATGGAGAAAGGGGAAATGGTAAGAATAAACTAATTCCTACCAATTTTTTGAATTATCAGGTGTGGGACAAAAATCGATGTCGTTCCCATTAGGATGACCACATAAACCTCTTGCTGGTGTGTTTTCCCAGCCTATCCACCTTTGCAGTTTTCAGTGGGTATTAGCACAATTTATTCTGGCTAAAGTGCGCGGAACTCACCTCGACGAAGCGGAAGGTTTATAGAGGGGTTCCCATCTCCCCCTCCCTGTATGAACCTTCCCGTCCTCGTCCTGCTGGCGGTCTTCCTCCTCATCGCCCTCAGGCAGGTCCTGCTGCCCAGGAGGGGGATATGGCAGATCATGCTGGCGGGGGCCCTGGCGGTCCTCCTCACGGGCCAGATCTCCCCCCGCCGGGCCCTGGAGGCCATAGACCCCGACGTGATGCTCTTCCTCTTCGGGATGTTCGTGGTGGGGGCGGCCCTGGAGGAGAGCGGCTACCTCTCCCACCTCTCCTCCAGGCTCCTGAGGGCGCGCTCGGTGGACTCGCTGGTGCTCGGGCTGCTCTTCCTCATGGGCTTCTCCTCCGCCCTCCTCATGAACGACACCCTGGCCATCATAGGCACCCCCCTGGTCCTGCTGCTGGCCAGGAGGCACGGCCTCCCCCCCAAGCTCCTCCTCCTCACCCTGGCCTTCGCGGTCACCACGGGGAGCGTCCTCAGCCCCATAGGGAACCCCCAGAACCTCCTCATCGCCCTACGCCTGGACAGGCCCTTCCCCCTCTTCTTCAGGTACCTCTTCCTCCCCACCCTGGTGAACCTCCTCCTGGCCTACCTCCTCCTCAGGCTCTTCTACCGCAGGCACTTCGGGCGCAGGCTGAGGAGGGGTCCCCTGGAGCCCATAAGGGACCGGGAGCTGGCCCGCCTCTCCAGGCTCTCCCTGGGCCTGGCGCTGGGGCTGGTGGGGGCGAAGGTGACGGCGGCGGTGCTCCTCCCCCAGCTGGACTTCAGGCTGACCTACATCGCCCTGGGCTCCGCCCTCCCCCTCCTCCTCTTCAGCCGCAGGAGGCTGAGGCTGCTCAGGCTGGTGGACTGGCCCACCCTGGTCTTCTTCGCCTCCATGTTCGTGCTGATGGAGAGCGTCTGGTCCACGGGCTTCTTCCAGTCCCTGCTGGAGCGTACCAGCCTGAACCTCCTCTCCGTTCCCTCCATCCTGCTGGTGGGGGTCCTCCTCAGCCAGCTCCTCTCCAACGTCCCCCTGGTGGCCCTCTACCTCCCCCTCCTCCTGCACGCCGGGGCCTCCTCCCGGGAGCTGGTGACCCTGGCGGCGGGGAGCACCCTGGCGGGGAACCTCACCATCCTGGGGGCCGCCAGCAACGTGATCATCATCCAGAACGCGGAGAGGAGGGGGGAGACCCTGACCTTCTTCGAGTTCGTGAGGGTGGGGCTCCCCCTCACCCTAGCCCAGCTGGGGGTATGCTGGCTCTTCCTGGAGCTCCCCTGATCCTGATTCACCCGGGTCGGTGAAGCCTCAGATCCCCTCCAGCACGATCCTCCTCAGCACGGGATCGGGAACCACATAGACCTCCCCCCTCTTCTCCACGAGCATGGAGGCCGTCAGAGTCCTCAGGATGTCGGAGATCCTCTTGTTGTTGAACCCCCCGAACCTGCTCTCCAGCGCTTCCTTGATCTCGCTCCACCTGGCCCCCAGCGCGGCGCTCCTCAGGACCGTCAGGTAGGCCTCCTCCCCCCTGCCCTTCAGGAAGTTCCTCAGCTCCTGGCCCACCACCTTCTTTCCCTCGTTCACGACCTCCTCCAGGGCCGCCGCCCGGCTCATTTTCCTGATGCCCCTGAAGTTCCCGTAGTACGTGAGCCATCCCACGTAGCCGTCGAGCGCACCGACCGCTTCCCTCAGCTCCTCCTCCTCAGCCGAAACCCCCAGCTCCCTGAACCCCTTCCTCAGGAAGGCCAGGGAGGTTTCCTCCGAAAAGGGGGCCAGCTCCACCTTGGCCGGTCTCCTCCCGTACATCGGGGAAGAGACCTCCGGCTGGAGCAGGACGCGCATGAGGCCGAACATGGAGCCGGTGAAGATGAAGCTCACGTTGGGATAGGAGTCGTGGATCATCTTGAGCAGCTTGAGGAGCGGCCCGGAGACCCGGTACAGCTCCTGAACCTCGTCCAGGGCGATCATCACCCTCCTTCTGATGGTCCGGAGTTGCGAGAAGAGGTTCTCCACGAGCCTGGAGGCCTGGGTGGCCTCCAAGAAGGGCAGCTTCAGCGAGATCTCCCGGGAGGTCACCCTGCAGCTCAGGGCTTCGGAAAGTCGGGCGAGGAAGTCCCTGATTCCCCTGGCTCCCAGGAGGTTGAGGTACAGGACCAGCGTGTCGTCCCGGCGGGACTTCTCCGCCACGAAGGTCTCACCAGGCTGGTTTTGCCCGTCATTCTGGCTCCCACCACGGCGACCCACTCGCTCTCCGTAAGCCTCTCCAGCTCGAGGAGCTCCCTCTCCCGGCCGAACAGGTCCTTCCGGCTCTCCTTGGGCCTCAGGTCGAAGAGCATAGGTTACACCTGTAACTAGTTACACCTGTAACTTTGCCTCACGGACCCGGAACCTCGCGTTTCTCTGGGGGTGAGGACTTGAAAAAAGAGACTTGAATCAGGGTGTAGGCCGAGATAGGGGGTATCAGGAGGGGTTGTGCGGCGATATCCTTGAGCGGGTGAAGTGAGTTCGATCGGGTTGAGCCCAGAAGTTTCGGGCGGTGTTAGGCCGAGGCGGCCTGATCGAGGTACCGTGCGGGGTGGAGGAGGAACTTGAACGCGGGCAGGACGGATACGGTGCATCCATCCTTTCGGTGCTCCTCCTCAGCTTCAGGGGTTATCAGGTAGCCCCTTTTGACCCCGAACCTTTCCATGAACTTGAGGAGCCCCCCCATCTCCACCTTGCCGAACTTGACCTCCACGGGCACGGGCTTCTCCCGGACGATCACCGCGTCCACCTCGTTCTTGTAGGGATCCCTCCAGAAGAACTCCGCCCCGAGCTGGTTGACCACCGCCCACTCGAGGATGCGGGAGGCGGAGAGCTCATCCTCCCTGAAGGCCAGGTCAGCGGAGACCACGGTCGGGTAATACTTCCTCAGCTTTCTCTCCACCTTTCTCCTGCTCGCGGAGAAGTTGTAGAGCTTCCGCAGGAGGAAGGACAGTTCGAGGTACGCGAGGTGGTTGGACAGGCTCTTCCGGGAAACCCCCAGCGTCCCGGAGAGCTCCGAGAGCTGGAGGAGCTGCCCCGGCTCCTCCATCAGGAGGTTCAGAAGCGATTCGAGGAGCAGGGCGTCCCTGATCCCGAAGAAGGGAACCAGGTCCCTGAACAGCACCTTCTCCACCACGCTTTCCCTGAGGTATTTGCGGACGATCCCCTTCTCGGTTTTCCCCACCAGCTCCGGGAAGCCCTGGGTGAGGAGGAACTCCCTGAAGAGCCTCCGCAGCTCCTTCTCGTAGAGGCCGACCGGCTCGTGCTCGACGGACTTGAACTCAAGGTACTCGTGGAAGGAGAGGGTATTCACCCTGAACTCGAAGAACCTCCCGGCCAGCGTCTCCCTCGATCCCTTCCTGAGGAAGAGGGATTCGGAGCCGGACACGACGAACTTGAGGTTCCTGCGGTACAGGTCGTAGAGCGCCTTCAGCTGGTCCTGCCAGCCGGGTAGCTTCTGCACCTCATCGAGCAGCACCAGAAACCTGCCCTGCCTGAGGTTTTTGCCCAGGAGGTCCTCGTACTCCCTGAGCACGGTGCGGACTTCGACACCCCTGAACTCGTCGAAGGAGAAGTAGAGGAGGTTGGTGGGCGGATTCCCTTCCTTGACCCAGTCCTCCGCCAGCTTCAGCATGAGCATGGTCTTCCCCACCCTTCTCAGACCCGTCAACCCGATGATCTGGGGGAGGGCCATGAACTTCTGGATCTCCCCGTAGATCTCCCTGGGCCGGTACTCCGGGAGCTCGAAGGGCTCCTTCCACCAGGGATTCATCTCCACCATCGCTTCCCTAATTTTTGGCATTTTTACTTCCCCTATATTCGATTCTGTGAGAATTTTAATTACCAGATATAAAAACCTGTCTGACCCCGGGACGGCTCCCGGCTGGCCCGACCTCACGGACCAGTTCGGTGCCCGGGCTTTTAGACCGGGAGGGGGAGGGAGGAGGGTGAGGCTCACCATCGTGTACGACAGCGAGGCCCTCCCTGGCTTCGGGAGGGGATGGGGGTTCTCCTGCCTGATCGAGCGGGGGGAGGAGAGGTTGCTTTTCGACGCGGGCTGGGACGGGGCCCTCCTCTGCTCCAACCTGAGGGAGCTGGGGATCCGGCCGGAGGGGATAGGGAGGGTGGTCCTCTCCCACGCCCACTGGGACCACCTGGGGGGGCTGACCCACCTCCTGAGGAAGGGCATGCACCTGTACGTTCCCTCCTCCCTCTCCGGGCACCTTAAGGAGGAACTCTCCTCCCGCTCCCGCCTCCACGAGGTTAGGAAGGCGGGGAGGATAGGCGGGGGGGTCTGGACCACGGGGG
>QNVD01000255.1 GCA_004347925.1 Hadesarchaea archaeon | reverse complement strand
CGGGGAGGTGGAGACGGGGGGGCTGGAGAGGGTGAGGGTGGGAAGGAGGGAGGTGGAGGGATCCTACGAGTCCCTCACCACGGGGGAGGAGCCCGACCTGGTGGTCCTGGGCTGCCCCCACGCCTCCCCGGGGGAGCTCTCCCGCGCCGCCTCCCTCCTGAGGGGAAGGAGGGTGAAGAGGCCCCTCTGGATCTGCACCTCCAGGAGGGTCAAGGAGGAGGCCTCCCTCTCGGGACTGAGGGCACAGGTGGAGGGGGCGGGGGGAAGGATCGTGGCGGACACCTGCGCCGTGGTCTCCCCCCTGGAGAGGATGGGCTTCGAGACGGTGGGGGTGGACTCCGCCAAGGCCGCCCACTACCTCCCCGGGCTCTGCGGGGTCAGGGTGGTCTTCTCCACCCCGGAGAGGCTGCTGGAGGGGATCCTGGGATGAGGGGGAGGACGGTGAACCCGGGGAGGGCCAGGGGGGAGGCCCTGGTCTCCCGAACCCCCCTGAGCTTCTACGGGGGGGTGGACCCGAAGACGGGGGTGGTGGTGGAGAGGGGGCACGAGCTCCAGGGAAAGTCGGTGGCGGGGAAGATCCTGGTCTTCCCCCGGGGTAAGGGCTCCACCGTGGGCTCCTACGTGATCTACGCCCTGAAGAAGAACGGGGTGGCCCCCCTGGCGGTGGTGAACGAGGAGACCGAGCCCATCGTGGCCGCGGGGGTGATCCTGGCGGACATACCCTGCGTGGACAGGGTGGACCTGAGCCCTCTGGAGACGGGGGACCTGGTGGAGGTGGACGCCGACCGGGGGAGGGTGGAGATCCTGAGGAAGCACGGGAGACCCCAAGGCTTTTAAACCGCTTCTCCTTCCTTTTTTCATGCCCGGAAGGTGCAAGAGGGCCAAAACCGCGAAGAAAAAGAAGCCCAAGGCCGAGAAGCCCGCGGTCGAGCCCGCCCCGGAGCCCGAGGTCGAAGTCCAGCAGGAAGAGGAGTGGGAAGCGGAGGAGTACGGGGAGGAAAGCTACTGAGGCTCCCCCTGCCCCGGCCCCCTTTCCCCCAGCCCAGCCCTTTCCTTTTTTCTCACAGGGTCCTGCACTCGAAGAAGTACCTGGTGATCTCTATCATGTCCAGCTGCCTTCCGCCCATCCAGAGGGTGAGCATCTTGGAGTCCCTCCAGTGCTTCTCCACATCGAACTCCCTGGAGTAGCCGTAGGAGCCCATCAGCTCCATGGCCCGGTTGGTGCAGTGGACGGCCTGGTCGCTGCAGAAGAGGGAGACCGCCCTGGTCTTGGCCACCAGCTTCTCCGACCAGGGCTCCCCGTAGGTCTCGGGGTGATCGTACATCCTGGCCGCCATGTAGAGGGAGTGGGTGCAGATCTCGGCGGCGGTGGCTATCTCGCTCAGGTTCACCGCGCTTATGGAGTGCTCCTTCAGGGGCTTCCCCGCCACCACCCTCTCGTCCACCCACCTCTTCAGGATCTCGTAGGTGTCCTTGATCACCCCCACCGAGAAGCCCGCGGTGGCGATGTTGCCCAAGGTGATGAGCTCCCTGAAGTACTTGGCGTCCAGGCCGGGGCCGTGGGCCCGGTAGTGGGCCGGGACCCTCACGTCCTCGAACCAGATGTCCGTGTTCATGTCGGCCGCCATCCCCGCCTTCTGGTAGGGCTCCCCCACCCTCACCCCCTCCGCGTCCGCCGGGACGTAGATGTAGGCCATCCCCTCCTCCCCGGCGGAGGGGTTGGTGGTGCAGACCACCCCGAAGAGGTCCGCCATCCTCCCCGAGTTGGTGGGCCAGAGCTTGTGCCCCCTTATCACCCACTCGTCCCCCTCCAGCCTGGCGGTGGTCCTGATGGTCCTCCCCTTCATCCCCTCCAGGTTCTCTATGTCGGACCCCCCCTGGGGCTCCGTCATGGCGTTGCACCCCACGTACAGCTCCTCCCCGCAGAACCTGGGGGCGAACTCCTCGATGAGCCTCTGGTTCCTGTGGGGCTCCACGGCGATCATCACCATGGGCCAGAGGGAGACCAGCACGGAGACGGCGAAGCCCGAGTCCAGCCTCCCCAGCTCCTCGCTCATCACCGCCGTCATGGTCCCCAGCACCTCCCTGGGTATATCCATCCCCCCGTACTCGGAGGGCCAGAGGGCCTTGTTTATCCCCAGGTCCACCAGGGCCTCCTTGAGGAGGGGCTCCACCAGCCTGTGCTCCCTCCAGTCCTCGTCTATCTTCCTCCTGACGGGGCGGTACCTCCTCTCCCCCCACTCCCTGATCATCTGGGAGAACTGGTAGGCCAGCTCGGGAAGCCACTCCACGGGCCTGGTGAAATCGTCGGCCGTGGGCATCTTTTCTTTTTTTCTTTCCCTCCCCGCTACTAAAACCCTGCGGAACCTTTTTTATGTCGCCCTCCCAGCGGCAAAGGGAACTCCCGGGATGTGAAGCATGAAGAAGAGCCTCGCGGTGGCCCTGCTTCTCGTCCTCGTCCTGGCGGGCCTGGCGGTCTTCGCCCTGCGCCCCAAGGGAGAGGAGGGGAAGGAGGAGGTGCCCTACACCTTCACCAGAGACTGGCTGGAGAAGGGCAACCTCTGGGTCTTCGACCAGCCCCAGCCCGAGTACCTAGAGGAGATGGGTGCGACGGGTACCGCCTTCTCCGTCTACTACTCGGGCTTCAACGAGGACGATTGGAACTATGTGAAGACCCTGCACCGCCACGGCTTCAAGGTGACCGCCAATTTCCCCACGGGGCAATCCACGACCACCGAAAACCTGCAGCTCAGGGAGGAGGCCGCCAAGAGGGACATCCACGGCAACCCCATACAGTTCCTGGGGCTGGAGGGGCTGTATAACATGTGCGGCAACCACCCGCTTTGGCGGGAGTTTCTCATGAACAGGATCGAGGAGCAGGCCAGGGGTGGCGTGGACGGGATCCTCATCGATGAACCCGGAGACACCGCAGACTGCTTCTGCGATTACTGCATGCGGGCCTTCAACGATTACCTGGCCGAGCACTATTCCCCGAACGAGCTGCAGAGGCTCTTCGGGATAACCGACCTCTCCACCTTCAACTACCGGGAGTACCTGCTGGCACATGGAGGTACTCAATGGTGGGATGATCCGAACCCCCAGCTTCAGGTTGTGTATCTCCAAGCTAGGTACTGGAACAGGACGAAGTTCATCGGGGAGCTCATCCAGCACGCTAGGCAGGCGGTGGGGTGGGACATCCCGGTGACGGCGAACACCTACGGGCTGGAGCCCAACCACCAGATTTTCGTTCCCCTCCTAGACTTCGTGATTCACGAGATGCCCATAACCGCGGAGGTCAGCGGGGCCTACAGACACTACCTCAGACCACTTCCGGGAAAGAACCTCACCACCTATCTCTTGGCCGAAGCCCTCGACCCGGAGAAACCGTTTTCAGCTTTCCCCGATGTCTTTGAGCTAAAACAGCTCTCCGAGGACGAGTGGTGGCTCTGGAGACACTGGCTGGCGGAGGCCAGAGCCTGCGGTGCCTCCTTCATGATCCCCTACAAGGCCTGGGTCTACGGGGGCGGCTCCTACACCATAGAGGCGGACAAGATCTCCCCCTACACTAGATTCTTTGCCGAGCACCCCCAGTACTACGAGAACCTGGAGAGGGTGGCCACCGTGGCGCTCCTCCACGACCTGCACTCCACCCTCACCAACCGGTACACCTGGCAGGCCAACCTGTCCTGGGAGAGCTTCGAGAACCTGGGGATGATCCTGCAGGAGGCCCACGTGCCGTTCGAGGTCCTCTATCAGGGGGACGGGGTCTTCGTGCAGAAATCCCTGACGCTGGAGAAGATGAGGAGGTACAGGGCGATAATCGTGCCGAGGTACTACGACCTGGATTCGGAGCTTCAGGCCCTGCTCTCCCAGTACACCTCGCTGGGAGGAAAGGTGGTGAGGTGCGATGATCTCCCAAGGGACGAACTCCTGCTCCCCACCCTGAAGGGGCTGGTGGCGGACCTGGGGCTGGAAACGAACGCCCCCGCAAATCTGGGGGTGGTGGTTTACAGAAGGGGGGATTCGCTGCTCCTGCACCTCCTGAACTACTCCTACGACCGGGGAACGCGTGACTTCCGGGACCTGACCAACCTCCAGTTCACCCTGACCATACCCGAGGGCGTGCAGCTGGAGGGAAAAACACTGAGGCTGGTGAGCCCGGACGCGGCTGAAACCACCCTCGAATACGCCGTCGAGAACGGGAAGGTGACCTTCACCGTCCCGAGCCTCCACTGCTACTCCGTGGCCTCCTTCGAGTAAAACCCGGGCTCACCGCACGTAAATCCTTGCCCTGGAGGTGAACTCCCTGGTGGTGGAGGTGGTGTCACCGAAGGCCTCCACCTTAATCCTGTCCTCGGATAGCATCTGCACGATGAACAAGCCCCGCCTCTCCCCTCTGGTGGGGGGGAACTGTCCCGCTCCCGCCTCACCGTAGAGGTAGTAGGTCACCTTCCCCGAGGCGGGCGTGACGTTTTCGGGAGGTACGGCCCCATCCTGAACGAAGTAGAGGCCCGCTGGGAGCAGGGAAAGGGGATCCCCAGGAAGGGCGGGGAAATCGTCACCTAGGGAAATCCTGATCAGGGTGGGCCGGTACACGTCGTAGGCGAAGGAGAGCTGGTATCTGCCCCAGTCCGGCACCTTGAAGGGATCGGGAGGGGCGTTTTCCTCCACCCAGGTGCCGATGAGCCTACCCCTCTGATCGTAGCAGAACCTCCCATCCTTGTCCTCGCCCTCCCTCCTGACCTTCGCGTAGAGCTGGGACCTGTAGGGCTCCGCGAAGTACTTCAGGGGCGAGTCCCCGTAGAGCTGCGTGTACCCGTATCTCTTCGGGTTCACGAAGGGCTGAAGGAGGTTCCTGTTCATCACCCCCAGGTCGAAGGCCGCCGCGTACCTGCTGATCACACCCAGCCTCTGCCCGGCCTGAACGTAGTCCCCCACCTTCAGGTTCTCGTCCAGCACCAGGTGGGCCATATAGTAGGTGCAGGTCCTGGTAACCCCTATGTCGACGCTGTGCTCCACTCCATCCGGCCACTTGAAGGGCTGGGTCCAGAGGATCTTCCCTCCGGCCGGGGCGTATACCGGCCTGCCGGCGGACCGCCACTCGTGAACGAAGTAGATGTGATCGGTGGGGGCGGTGTGGCCGGGGGGGCTCATGTTGCCCAGCGGGGTGATGTACTGGAAGTCGTTCAGATCTGCCGGGAGGGCGGTGAACTCCAGCGTACCCTCCGGAAGGCTCTGGTCGAAAAGTGCCTCCTGCCAGTTATCCTGGACCGGTGTCGGTGCCTCTTGCCTTTCGCTCCTACCAATGGTGAGGAAAACAAGGGTCAAGGCGAGAACGACAACGACTAGGCCAGCTATTTTCCCTTTCACGTTCCCAGCATTTTTCCTCGTTCACCCTTATATCTTTGCCATTCTGGAAGCTGCGGGAAGCTATGAGAGGTGCCTGTCGGGCCCACCCCCACCCATAGGGTAAGGCCTCTGCTGAAGCTACCGGCTCGAGCCCACCGGTAGGAGATAAAGGGGGAGAGGGTGAAGGGGGAAGGTGGAGCTGGAGGAGCTGAAGAGGAAGCTGGTGGAGACCGGGAGGAGGCTGGTGGAGAGGGGGTTGGTGGCGGGGAGCGCGGGGAACCTCAGCCTGAGGGTGCCGGGGAAGGAGCTGGTGCTGATCTCCCCCAGCCGCGTCCCCTACGAGAGCCTGAGGCCCGAGGAGGTCTCGGTGGTGAACCTGAGGGGGGAGCTGCTGGAGGGCAGGACCCCCTCCGTGGAGACCAGGATGCACCTGGCGGTCTACGGGGCCAGGCCGGAGGTGGGGGCGGTGATCCACACCCACCCCGTCTGCGCCAGCGCTTTGGCGGCGGTGGGGCTGGGGATTCCCCCCTTCCTGGAGGAGGTGGTGGTGCTCTTCGGGGGGGAGGTGGAGGTGGCGGAGTACGCCCCTCCGGGGAGCGAGGAGCTGGCCAGGAACGCGTTGAGGGCCCTGGGGAGGAAGAACGCGGTCCTCCTCTCCAACCACGGGGCCCTGTGCTGCGGCAGGGACCTGGACCACGCCCTGGAGGTCTCCGAGACCCTGGAGAGGGTGAGCAGGAGCTACGTGCTCTCCCTCCTGCTGGGGGGGCCCAGGTACCTCCCCGAGGAGGCGGTGAAGCTGCAGAGGAGGCTCTTCGAGGCCCTGGGCTGAGACCCAAAGGGTGTTGTAGCTTACCCGAAACGAAAAAAACCCTCAACCGGGGGCTGGGGATGGCTCCGCCACCGGGCCCTCGAGGAGGCCATGAAGCTGGGGTGCGACCCCGTGAACGACCGCGTGCCAGTTGAGGAGGGAGACGGGGGGAAGGAGAGGAGGCCCAAGACCGGCACGAACCTGAGATCCATCGGCCTCTTCGGAGGGGGAGTTAAAAGCCCGCCCACCCATCCCCGAGGGATGGAGAACGCGAGGAAGCTGGAGAGGAGGGTGGCCTCCTGCCGCCGGTGCTCCTTCGTGGACCAGCCCTTCGTGCTCCACCGCGTCTACTCCTGGCTTCCCCCCAGGGTGAGGGTGCTGGCCATAGGGGAGTCCCCTCCCCCGGGTAGGAAGGTGGGGTCCCTCTACCACCTAGAGAGCTTCGACAGGCTCAGGCTCTCCCTCAGCCTCCTCCTGGGCGTGAGGATGGAGGAGGTGCTGGAGACCCTGAGGAGGTCCTCCGTCTTCTTCACCGCGGCGGTGAAGTGCCGGCCCCCCGACCGGAGGAGCCTGGAGGGGATGAGGAGAAACTGCGTCCCCCTGCTGAGGGGGGAGCTGGAGCTCCTGCGCCCGGAGAGGGTGGTGGCCATGGGCAGGTTCGCCTCCGCCTCCGTGGGGGAGATCCTGGGCCTGGAGCCCCCGGAGGACCTGAGGGGGATCCTGAGGGTGGAGAGGGAGGGGAGGGAGATCTTCTTCACCCCCCACCCCAACTACCTCTTCCGCTTCGGCAGGGGGCTGATCGGGGAGGTGGGGAGGATCCTGAGGGACTAGGCGGCCTGCTCCCCACGGGCCGAGCAGGGGGCCTCCCCCTTCACGAAGAGGAGGGGGAAGACGATGTCGCTGGTGCAGCAGGGGAGCCAGACGGCCAGGAAGAGGAGGGGGAAGAGCCAGGGGAGGAGGGGGAGCCAGCGGGAGGGGGAGGCGTAGGAGAGGAGGTAGTAGGCGGAAGCGTAGGTGCTCACCAGGATGTGGCCGGCGTGGGGGACCCTGGTGGTGGGGTGGAGCAGGCCCGCCCCTATCCCCAGGAGGACCGCCGGGAGGACCAGCCAGGGATGGACCAGCAGGCAGATGTGGAGCTTCATGGGCACCCGGAGGGCCAGGCCCCCCAGGTAGGGCAGGAAGATGTCGCTGAGGGTGCAGATGGCCACCGAGCCCACGAACCCCACCAGCAACGCCGACCTCCACCCTCCCCGGTGGAGCCGGTACATGGCAGTGGTGACCAGGGCGCTGAGAAAGAGGTGGAGGGGGTGGAGGAGGTGGAAGGCCTCCTCGGAGGGGAAGGCCGCCAGGGAGCTGGAGAAGGCCAGGAGGAGGATCCCGGTGAGGGCCCCGAAGGCCGTGAAGGGGGCGTGGCGCCTGAGCTCTCCCAGGATGGTCAGAAGCCGGGGCACTCACTCACCCCCGCACCTCTGGATGGGCCTGCCGCAGGGGCAGAGGGTGGGATGACCGCACCACCTGCAGAGGGAGTCCGCGAGGGAGGGGGAGACGGAGGAGTCGAGCCTGGAGGCCTCCCTGCAGGCGGTCTCCC
>QNVD01000254.1 GCA_004347925.1 Hadesarchaea archaeon | reverse complement strand
CAGGCAGGGGGAGGAGGTCCTCCCTGAGGTGAGGGCCCTCCTGAGGAATTCGGGCCAGCTGGGGGAGGGCAGGATGAAGGTGTGCGTTACCGGTCCCTACACCCTCTCCTCCCTCTTCCCGGGATGGGACGAGAGCCTCTTCACCCTCCTCTCCCGTCCCCTGGCCAAGCTGGTCTCCCACAACCTCCCCCGTGGCAAGGGGCTGAGGGTGGAGCTCCTCTCCTTGGACGAGCCCGTCTTCGGGGTGGACGATCCCAGGCTGGACAGGGGCTCGGAGGGGAGGGAGGTCCTGCTGAGGGCCTGGGAGGAGGTGCTGGGGGCGGCGAGGGTGAAGGGGGTGAGGACCCTCCTCCACCTCCACAGCACCTCGGACGACCTCTTCTGGGAGCTGGAGAACCTGGACGGGGTGGAGTCCCACGTGGAGGATCCCCTCTATTCCTCCCCCGAGACCCCGCGCCTGCTGGAGAGGAGGGACAAGTTCCTGAAGGTCAGCGTGGCCAGGACGGACTTCGACCGCCTGGTGGAGAGGAGGGTGGGGACGGGGGAGAGGGTGGGGGAGGTTTGGAGGGGAATAAGGGAGGGGAGGGTGAGGGCGGAGGAATACCTGGAGGGAGAAGAAGAGATGGGCCTCAGGCTGAGGAGGGCGGTGGAGAGGTTCGGGGAGAGGGTGGCCTACGCCGGGCCGGAGTGCGGGCTAAGGGGCTTTCCCACCTACGAGAGCGCCCTGGAGTGCCTGAGGAGGGTGGCCCGGGCCGTGGGCCCCTTCCGGGAGGGAAGGCCTACCCCAAGGCCTCCCTCAGCTTCCTGAGCCCCAGCTCCGCCAGCTCCCTGGCCCTGGCCTCCGTCCTGGCTTCCGCGAAGCACCTGAAGATCGGCTCCGTTCCGGAGGGTCGGAGGAGGAGCCAGCCGTCCTCCGTCTGTATCTTCAGGCCGTCCGTCCTGTCCAGGTGATGGGAGGAGAACTCCTCCTCCAGCCTCCTGAGGACCCTCTCCTTCAGCTCGTTGGGGCAGGGAACCCTCTCCTTCACCTGGAAGTAGAGGGGAAGGGTGGCGTCGAACTCCGAGGTGCTCCTACCGCTCTCCGCCAGGGCCTCCACGAACTTCAGGGAGGTGAGGATCCCCTCCCTGCACCTGGACCAGTCGAAGAACATCACCCCCCCGTTCTCCTCCCCTCCCAGGTCCCCCCCGTTCCTCTTGAACTCCCCCACGATCTCGGGCTCCCCCACCCTGGTGCGCACCACCTCCCCGCTCAGCTCCCTGGCCACGTCGTCTATCACCGAGCTGGTGGCCACGGGGGTGATGATCCTTGGCCTCCTCCTCCCCCTGAGGTAGTGCCTGGCCACCAGGGCGAAGACCCTGTCCCCCATCAGCACCCTTCCCTTCTCATCGGCCACCACCGAGCGGTCCGCATCCCCGTCCAGGGCTATGCCCAGGTCCGCCCCGGTGGAGGCCACCGTGCGGGAGAGNAGGGTGAGGTTCTCGGGGAGGGGCTCNAGCTTCCTGGAGGGGTAGGTCCCGTCCAGGTAGTCGTTGAGGGAGATCACCTGAACGCCGAGCTCGGAGAGCAAACCCGGAACCACCAGGGAGCCCACGGCGTTCCCGCAGTCCACCACCACCTTCAGCCTCCTCTCCGGGGGCCTCACCCTCTTCAGCACTTCCTCCCTGTAGGGACCCAGGGCGTCCGCCTCCTCCACCCTCCCTATCTCCCTCCACCCCACCTTCCTCAGCCTTCCCTCCTCCAGCAGCCTCTCTATCTCCCCCTCCCTCTCCCTGGAGAAGCCGCTTCCGTCCTCCTCCCAGAACTTCACCCCGTTGTACTCGGGGGGGTTGTGGGAGGCCGTGATCATCACCCCCGCCGAGCACCGGAAGTGCCTGACTCCGAAGGAGAGGACGGGGGTGGGGACCATCCCCAGCCTCAGCACCCTGCAGCCCCCGCTGGTGAGGCCGGAGATCAAGGCCTGCTCCAGCATCTCCGAGGAGGTCCGGTTGTCCCTGCCCACCGCCACCTCCCCCCCGTTCCCCAGGTGGGTGGCCAGGGCCAGGCCCAGCCTGTAGGCCAGCTCCGGGGTGAGCTCCGCGTTGGCCACCCCCCTGACCCCGAAGGTCCCGAAGAGCCTGGGCATCACTAAGGTTGAGTTGCTCTCCTTAAAAGGGGCTTGAGGCTAGCCGAAGAAGACGGTGGCCACCTCGTACAGTTTCGGATCCACCGTCTTCCTCTTCCCTATCACCTCTGCCAGGGGAACGGAAACGATCCCCCCCCCGCGCAGGGCCACCATGTGGTCGAACTTACCCTGGTGCACCAGGTCCACCGCCGCCACCCCGAACCTGGTGGCCAGGATCCTGTCGAAGGGGGTGGGAGAGCCCCCGCGCTGGAGGTGCCCCAGCACCACCACCCTGGTCTCCATGCCCGTGAGCCTCTCTATCTCCCTGGCCAGGTAGTACCCCACCCCTCCCAGGGTGACGTGGCCGAACTCGTCCACGCTCTCGCTGTAAACTATCTCCCTGCCCCCCCTGGGCTTGGCCCCCTCCGCCACCACGATGAGGCTGAAGTTCCTCCCCCTCTCCCTCCTTCTCCTCAGGTACTCACAAACTTCCTCCAGCTCGAAGGGCCTCTCCGGGATCAGGATGACATCCGCTCCCCCCGCCAGCCCGGCGTGGAGGGCGATGTGCCCGGTGTACCTGCCCATCACCTCCAGGATGATCACCCTGTGGTGGGCCTCGGCGGTGGTGTGGAGCCTGTCCAGGGCCTCCGTGGCTATGGCCACGGCGGTGTGGAAGCCGAAGGTGTAGTCCGTTCCCACCAGGTCGTTGTCTATGGTCTTGGGAACCCCCACGCACCTCAGGCCGCAGTCCGCCAGGCGGTGGGCCACCCCCAGCGTGTCCTCCCCTCCCACCGCCACCACCGCCTCCAGGCCCGCCTCCCCCGCCCTCCTCACGATCAGCTCCGGACCTCCCTCCCTCTTGAAGGGGTTGGTCCTGGAGGTTCCTAGGATGGATCCTCCCCTGGGAAGGATGCCGGAGACGGAGTTCAGATCCAGGGGAAGGAAGGACCCCTCCAGCAGCCCCCTCCATCCGTCCCTTATCCCCACCACCTCGTCCCCGTGCTGCAGCCCCCTCCTGACCACCGCCCTTATCACCGCGTTGATGCCCGGGGCGTCCCCTCCCCCGCTCAGGATCCCTATCCTCATCCCGCCGCCCTCCCCGAACTGCCGAAGAGGCGCATCTTCTCCCTCACCACCTCCTTCATGGCCTCCCTGGCCGGACCGAGGATCTTCCTGGGGTCGAACTCCCCCGGGGAGGTGGCCAGGACCTCCCTGACCGTGGCGGTGAAGGCCAGCCTCAGGTCCGTGTCTATGTTCACCTTCGCTATCCCCAGCGAGATGGCCCTCCTCAGGTGCTCCTCGGGTATCCCCTTGGCCCCCTGGAGCTGGGCCCCGTACCTGCTGGCCTTCTCCACCGCCCAGGGGGGGACGCTGGAGGCCCCGTGCAGGACCAGCGGCACCTCCACCCTCTCCCTGATGAGCTTCAGCCTCTCGAAGTCCAGCCTGGGCTCCCCCCTGAACTTGTAGGCCCCGTGCGAGGTGCCTATGGAAACCGCCAGGGAGTCCACCCCCGTGAGCCTCACGAACTCCTCCGCCTGAGCCGGATCGGTGAGGAGGGCCTCCCTCTCCTCCACGCTTTTCTCCTCCATTCCCGCCAGCCTTCCCAGCTCCCCCTCCACCGAGACCCCCCTCGGGTGGGCCAGCTCCACCGCCTTCCTGGTCAGGTCCACGTTCTCCCGGAAGGGGAGGTGGGAGCCGTCTATCATCACGGAGGTGAAGCCCGCCTCCAAGCACCTGGAAACCGTCTCCAGGTCCTCCCCGTGATCCAGGTGGAGGGCGAGGGGGACGGGTAGATCCTCGGCCACCGTCCTGACGGCGGTGGCCAGAAGGCGCAGCCCCCCGTACCTTATGGCGCCTGGGGAGACCGCCACGATGACGGGGGACCTCTCCTCCACCGCCGCTCCCGTCACGGCCCAAAGGCCCTCCAGGTTCTGGATGTTGAAGGCGCCCACGGCGTATCCCTCCCTCCTGGCCCTCAGCAGGAGCTCCCCCCCGGCGACGAGCATCCTTCTCCTTGGTTCGGTCGGATAATATAGCCTAGAGGAGGCCCCTCACGGCCCTCACGAACTCCCTCATGAGCCCCTCCTCCTTCACCCCCGGGGAGCGCTCTATCCCGCTGGAGACGTCCACCCCGTCCGGCCTCACCTCCTCCACCGCCCTCCTCACGTTCCGGGGGTTGAGCCCCCCCGCCAGGAAAACGGGCTTCCCCAGGGCATCCCTGATCCTCCTGCTCACCGACCAGTCGTGGGTTTTGCCCGTTCCTCCCCCCAGCGGTCCCTCCGTGTCCAGGAGCACGTAGTCTCCCACCCTCTCCGCCTCCCTCGCCCTGGACAGGAGGGAGGGCTCGTCCGGGACCGGGGGGACGGGAACCGTCACCATCAGCTCCCCCCCCGGCCTCCTCAGCCTGGAGAGGGGGAAGAGGGGGTTCACCTGAACCACCTCCGGCTCCAGCTCCCGGTAGACCTCCTCCACCTCCTCCGGCCTCCCCGGCCTGAGGACCGCCACCCTCTTCACCCCCGACCTGACGCGCTCGAAAAGCCTCCTGGCCTCCTCCACCGAGACCCTGCGGGGGGAGGAGGGGACCAGGTTCACCCCCACCAGGTCCACCCCCAGCTCGCAGGCCCTCTCCACATCCTCCGCCCTCGTGAACCCGCACATCTTTATCAGGATGCCCATCCCTTCCCCTCCCCCTCCGGAAGAAGAAAGCTTAGGTTTTCCTCCTGGTGGCCCCCTTCAGGGACCTGACGAAGTCCGAGATCCTAGGGAGGGTGCTCTCCGGCTCCTCCAGCCTCTCCGAGTAGATCCTGGCGATGGCGCTCCCCACCACGCATCCATCCGCCCCCGCCCGAAGGAGGGAGGCCACGTGCTCGGGCCGGGAGATCCCGAAGCCCACCAGGAGGGGGAGGGAGGTCAACCTCCTCACCCTGCCTATGAGCTCCAGCGTGGAGGGCTCCAGCTCCTCCCTGGCCCCCGTCACCCCCTCCACCCCTATCACGTAGAGGAAGCCCGAGGCCTCCCCCACGATCCTTCCCAGCCTCCTCTCGCTGGTGGTGGGGGTCACCTGCAGGATCAGGTGGAGGCCCCTCCTCCTGGCCTCCCGCAGGAGCTCCCCCGCCTCCTCCACCGGCAGGTCGGGGACGATCAGGCCCTGGGCCCCCGCCCTCCTGGCCTCCTCGCAGAACTCCGCCAGCCCCCTGGAGAAGATCAGGTTGTAGTAGGCGGTGAGGAGGACGGGAAGCCTGAGACCCTCCTCCCTCAGTCCCGCCAGCGCCTTCAGGCAGTCCCGGGGGGTCACCCCCGCCGAGAGCGCCCGCTCGCAGGACGCTATGAAGGTGGGTCCGTCCGCTATGGGGTCGGAGAAGGGTATCCCCAGCTCCAGCAGGTCGGCCCCGCTCCCCGCCAGGGTCCTGAGGAGCCTCAGGGAGAAGGAGGGTGAGGGGTCCCCGAAGTAGACGTGGGGCATGAGGGCACCTTCTCCCCTCCTCCTCAGCTCACCCAGGGTGGCTTCAAGCTCCATAGAGGTGCCTCATGATGGTCTCCAGGTCCTTGTCCCCCCTTCCGGAGAAGTTCACCACCACCACCTCCCCCCTGTCGAACTCCTCGGGGTGGTTGAGGAGGAAGGCCAGGGCGTGGGCGGTCTCCAGGGCGGGGAGGAGGCCCTCCTTCCTGCAGGTTATCCTCACGGCCTCGAAGACCTCCCGGTCGAAGGCGTACACGGGCTTCACCCTCCCCACCTCGCACAGGTATGAGATCTCCGGGCCCCTCCCCGGGTAGTTCAGCCCCGCCGCCCTGGTCTTCGAGGGCTTGACCTGCCCGTGCTCGTCCTGGAGGAGCTGCATGAGGGCCCCGTGCAGGACCCCGGGCCTGCCCAGCTGGAAGGCCGCCGCGCTGTTGTCCGCCTCCAGGCTCTCCCCTCCCCCCTCCACGAAGTACAGCCTCACCCGCCGGTCCTCCAGGAAGGGCCTGAAGGCCCCCAGGGCGTTGCTCCCCCCGCTCCCGCAGGCCACGATGGCGTCGGGCAGCCTTCCCTCCCTCTCCAGGATCTGCTCCCTCAGTTCCCTCCCTATCACGCTCTGGAGGGTGGCCACGATCTCGGGGAAGGGATGGGGTCCTACCGTGGAGCCCATGAGGTAGTGGGTGGTCCTGCTGGACCTGGCCCACTCCCTGAGGGTGTCGGAGACCGCATCCTTCAGCACCCCGGAGCCGGTGGTGACCGGGGTCACCTTGGCCCCCAGCAGCTGCATGCGCTTCACGTTGCTGGCCTGCCTCTCCATGTCCTTGATCCCCATGAAGACCTCCACCTCCAGCCCCACCACGTTGCCCGCCATGGCCGTGGCCAGGCCGTGCTGCCCCGCGGCGGTCTCCGTGATGAGCCTGGTCTTTCCCATCCTCTTGGCCAGGAGGGCCTGCCCCAGGGTGTTGTTGAGCTTGTGGGAGCCCCCCGTGACCAGATCCTCCCTCTTCAGGTACACCCTGCAGCCGGTCAGCTCGCTCAGCCCCCTGGCGTGGTAGAGGGGGGTGGGCCTGCCGGCGTAGTCCCTGAGGAGGATTCCCAGCTCCCTCTGGAACTCCGGGGAGGGATAGAGGCGCTCGAAGGCCTCCTCCAGCTCCTCCAGCGCCTGCACCAGCACCTCGCTCACGTACCTCCCCCCGAAGCGTCCGAACCTCCCCTTCAGGGCCATGCCCCCACCAGCTCCCTGACCTTCTCCTCCACCCTCTCCGCTCTCATGAGGGCGGTACCCACCAGCACCGCGTGGGCCCCCGCCCTCAGCATCCTCCTCACCTGCTCGGGCGTCTCTATCCCGCTCTCGCTCACCAGCGTCACCCCCGGAGGGACCAGGGGGGCCAGCCTCTCCGTTCTGGAAGGGTCCACCTCCAGGGTGTTCAGGTCCCTGTTGTTTATCCCCACCAGCCTCGCCCCGGCCGAGAGGGCCAGCCCCATCTCCTCCTCGTCCGTCACCTCCACCAGGGCCTCCATCCCCTCCTCCTCCGCCCTGCGGAGGAAGGAGGGAAGCCTCTCTCCCAGCACCGCCGCCAGCAGGAGGATGGCATCGGCCCCCAACTTGGAGGCCTCCTCGATCTGGTAAGGATCCGCCACGAAGTCCTTGCAGAGGAGGGGAACGGGGAGGTCCGAGAGCTCCCTGAGGAACCTCGGGTCCCCCCCGAAGTACCTGGGCTCGGTGAGGACGGAGAGGGCCACGGCCCCTCCCCTCACCATGGCCTCCGCCAGCCCCCTCCTCTCCTCCGGGGAGCGGAGCCTCCCGGCGGAAGGGGAGGAGAGCTTCAGCTCCGCTATCAGGGCAACCCCCCTCGCCCCCCTTATCGCCTCTATAAGGCTCCTCTTGGGCCTGGGGGGAGAAAGGTCCTGGAAGGGCCTCTCCCTCTTCCTCCTCTCCACCTCCCTCTCCACCTCCGGCAGGATCCTCCTGAGGAAGCTCATACCCCCAGCCCCTCCAGCCTTCCCGGGTCCCCCCCGGTGGCCCTCACGAACTCCCTCAGCTTCTCCAGGGCCCTCCCCGAATCCAGGGCCTCGGCCGCCCTCTCCATTCCCTCCCTGAGATCGGGGGCCCTTCCCCCCACCAGGAGGGCGGCCGCCGCGTTCACCAGCACCACCTCCCTCCTCGCCCCCCTGTCCTTCCCGGACAGGATCCCCAGCAGG